>NZ_VRVG01000144.1:0-13279 GCF_008040085.1 Methylobacterium sp. WL7
CCCCCGGGCTCACCCCCGCCCCCGGCTCCGGCCCGCACCTTCGGGCGTGCGGCGAGCGCCCAGCCGGACGAGGCGGCGAGCGACGCCCGCGCCCGGGCCCGCGAGGCCAAGAGCCTCGACGAACTCGAAAAGATCCTGGCGGATTTCGACGCCTGCCCGCTGCGCTTCACCGCCAAGAACCTGGTCTTCGCCGACGGCAATCCCGAGGCGCGGGTGATGTTTCTCGGGGAGGCCCCGGGCGCCGACGAGGACAGGATCGGCAAGCCGTTCATGGGCCGCTCGGGCCAGCTCCTCGACAAGATGATGGCGGCGGTCGGGCTGGACCGGACCAGCGCCTATATCGGCAACATCGTGCCCTGGCGGCCCCCGGGCAACCGCAACCCGACCCCCCAGGAGGTGGCGGTGTGCCGGCCCTTCGTGGAGCGCCAGATCGAGCTGGTCGATCCGGAGGTGATCGTCTGCCTCGGCGCCCCCGCGACCCAGACGCTGACCGGCACCAAGGACGGGATCCTGCGGACCCGCGGCCGGCTGTTCCCGTACAAGCTGCCGACCGGCGAGGCGAAGCTGCTGGCCACCCTCCACCCGGCCTTCCTGCTGCGCCAGCCGGTACAGAAGCGCCTCGCGTGGCGGGATTTTCGCGCCTTGCGCGCCCTGCTCGACGGGAAAGCTTGACCGGAGCCGCGGAACCGGGCGTTCCCTCCCGTCATTAGAGCTTCGTCCCGAACGGTGTCTGCCGGCTTTCGGACATAGGCGATGCACAGTTAGGACCGCACCCTGCCCGGCGGCAGGCGCGGCATCAGGGCGGTACCATGCGCTGGGACGATCTACGCAGCTCCGACAACGTCGAGGATCGCCGCGGTGAGGGCGGTGGCGGCGGCGGAATGGGCTTCCCGGGCGGCGGCGCGGGCGGCCTCGGGATCGGCACCATCGTGGTGCTGATGATCATCGGCTACTTCACCGGCATCAACCCGGCGATCCTGATCGGCGGCGCCCAGCAGATCGGCCGCGGCGGCGGCCAGCAGGAGCAGCAGGCCGACCCGCAGACCCAGTCCCGGCGCCGCCAGGCCCCGACGGACGAGAGCGGCCGGTTCGCGTCGAAGATCCTGGGCAACACCGAGGACGTGTGGAGCCAGATCCTGCCGCAGCAGACCGGCAAGCAATACACCCCGACGACCCTGGTGCTGTACACCGGCGGCACCCGCTCCGGCTGCGGCTCGGCCCAGGCCGCCATGGGCCCGTTCTACTGCCCGCTCGACAAGAAGGTCTACCTGGACACCGGCTTCTTCAAGGAGATGGCGAGCAAGTTCGGCGTGAAGGGCGACTTCGCCTACGCATACGTCATCGCCCACGAGGTCGGCCACCACGTCCAGGACGTGCTCGGCATCCTGGGCAAGGTCCAGGCCCGCCAGCAGCAGGCCTCCAGCAAGACCGAGGCGAACGCCCTGTCGGTGCGGATCGAGCTGATGGCCGATTGCCTGGCCGGCGTCTGGGCCAAGAACTCGAACGACAAGTACGCCGAGCTGGAGCAGGGCGACATCGACGAGGCCCTCAACGCCGCCGCCCAGATCGGCGACGATTCGCTGCAGAAGCGCTCGCAGGGCTACGTGGTGCCGGATTCCTTCACGCACGGCTCCTCGGCCCAGCGCCAGCGCTGGTTCACCGCCGGCTACAAGAGCGGCCAGACCAAGGCCTGCGACACGTTCCGGACGGCGAACAACTGAGGCCGGGTCAGAGATTCAGCGAGCAGGCCCTGTCTTTGCGAGCGTAAGCGAAGCGATGACGGCGAGAGTTCCCAGTCCAGCGTCATCTCACCAGCGGCTCAGCGAAGGGCTTGGCTTGGACCTTCTTGCGCGCCCTCCAGCATCCTGACGACAGGACTACAGGCTTGACGCGCATGTCGTTTCGCAGTCCCGTTCGATCCAGTCCGACTTATGGAGAGCGCGATGGCGTCCGTCGCCGTGACGCCGAAAGGACAGGTCACCCTGAAACGTGACCTGCTCCAACACCTCGGCATCAAGCCCGGGGAGCGAATCGACTTCGAGAAACTGCCCGGTGGTGAGTTGCGCGTGCGGGCGGCCCGGCCCTCCGGCACGATCGACAAGTTCCTCCATGCCCTCGATGGAAAAGTGACGCTGGATAAGCCGCTGACGATCGAGGCGATGAACGCCATCGCTGAAGCGGGCTGGTCCGGCACGCCGGACGACGCATGAACATCGCCGTCGATACCAACGTGTTGGCCCGGGCGATTCTGATGGACGATCCTGAGCAGGGCCGCACGGCGCGGAAGCTGCTCACGGACGCGAGCACGATCGCGATCCCGCTGCCGTGCCTGTGCGAGCTGGTCTGGATCCTCCGGCGCGGGGCCAAGATCGCGACCGCGGATGTGGCGTCCGCGCTGCGCGCGTTGCTCGAGACCGGGAACGTCACCATGAACCGGCCCGCCGTAGAGGCGGGGCTCGGGCTGCTCGAGGCCGGCGGCGACTTCGCAGACGGGGTCATCGCCCATGAAGGCCGCCGTCTCGGCGGCGAGACTTTCGTCTCCTTCGACCGGGCGGCTGTAGCGCTGCTGTCTCGGCAAGGGGAGGCGGCGCGGCTTCTTTCGTGAGTGCGGCGCCGGCCGAAGAACCTCCGACCCGGGAGAAATCAGCCCTTGCTCAACCGAAGGGCGTTGGCCTGGACCTTCCGGCGGTAGCTGCGGATCACCTTGCCGTTCGAGGCGCCCGAGGCGACCATCAGGGCCGCTTCGCTGGCCGCCATGATCTTCTCCGTCACCATGCGCTGCGCCTCGATCTGCGCGGCCGGGCCGCCCACCGCGAACATCGCCATGCGCTGGGCGATCACGCCTTGAGCCTCGAGGCCCAGCATGGCCATGTCGAGGCTCGTCTTCCACCAACCGAACAGCATCGCGTTCCTTGTGTCTCGCGCGGGGCAACGGCCCAGCCTGTGCTTGGCTCCCGGCGCCGATCCCACGGTTGCGTGAGCGGTCCGCGGCCCCCCGACCCCGGCCCCGTCTTTGCGCCGTCTCGATCCATGCCGTAAGCGGCCTGAAGAAAGCCCTCCCCCGGACACGGCAACCGCCCTTCATGATACGCCTGGACAAAATCACCAAGCAGAACGGGCGCCAGCTCGTCTTCATCGAGGCCTCGGCCGCGCTCCAGCGGGGCGAGAAGATCGGGCTCGTGGGTCCGAACGGGGCCGGCAAGACCACCCTGTTCCGGATGATCATCGGCCAGGAGCAGCCCGACGAGGGCCAGGTCGCTGCCGACCGGGGTATCACCATCGGGTATTTCAGCCAGGATGTCGGCGAGATGGCCGGGCGCAGCGTCGTCACCGAGGTGATGGACGGCGCCGGCCCGGTGAGCGCGGTGGCGGCGGAGCTCGCCGAGCTCGGCGCCGCGCTCGCCGACCCGGACCGCGCCGACGAGATGGACGCCCTGGTCGAGCGCTACGGCGAGGTCCAGGCCCGGTTCGAGGAGCTCGACGGTTACGCCCTGGAGGGCCGCGCCCGCGAGGTGCTCGACGGCCTCAGCTTCAGCCAGGAGATGATGGACGGGGATGTCGGCGCCCTCTCGGGGGGCTGGAAGATGCGGGTCGCGCTCGCCCGCATCCTGCTGATGCGCCCGGACGTGATGCTGCTGGACGAGCCGTCCAACCACCTGGATCTCGAGAGCCTGATCTGGCTCGAATCGTTCCTGAAGGCCTATGACGGCGCCCTGCTGATGACCTCGCACGACCGCGAGTTCATGAACCGCATCGTCACCAAGGTGATCGAGATCGACGGCGGCGCGCTCACCACCTTCTCGGGCGACTACGCCTTCTACGAGGGCCAGCGGAAGCTGAACGAGGCGCAGCAGCAGGCGCAGTTCGAGCGCCAGCAGGCGATGCTGGCCAAGGAGATCGCCTTCATCGAGCGGTTCAAGGCCCGGGCCTCCCACGCCGCCCAGGTCCAGAGCCGGGTGAAGAAGCTCGACAAGATCGAGCGGGTCGAGCCGCCCCGGCGGCGGCAATCGGTGGCGTTCGAGTTCCAGCCGGCGCCGCGCTCGGGCGACGACGTCGTGATGCTCAAGGGCGTCCACAAGCGCTACGGCAGCCGCACGATCTACGAGGGGCTGGACTTCTCGGTGCGGCGCCGGGAGCGCTGGTGCGTGATGGGGATCAACGGCGCCGGCAAGTCGACGTTGCTGAAGCTCGTCACCGGCACCACCGCGCCGGACGACGGCTCCGTCATGGTCGGCGGCAGCGTCAAGCTCGGCTACTTCGCCCAGCACGCCATGGACCTGCTCGACGGCGACCGCACCGTGTTCCAGACCCTGGAGGACGCGTTCCCGCAGGCCGGGCAGGGCTCGCTGCGGGCGCTGGCCGGCTGCTTCGGCTTCTCGGGCGACGACGTCGAGAAGCGCTGCCGGGTGCTCTCGGGCGGCGAGAAGGCCCGGCTCGTGATGGCGCTGATGCTGTACGATCCGCCGAACTTCCTGGTGCTCGACGAGCCGACCAACCACCTCGACATGGGCACCAAGGAGATGCTGATCGGCGCGCTCGCCAACTACGAGGGCACGATGCTGTTCGTCTCGCACGACCGGCACTTCCTGGCGGCGCTGTCGAACCGGGTGCTTGAGGTGACCCCCGAGGGCATCCACCAGTACGGCGGCGGCTACACCGAGTACGTGGCCCGCACCGGCCAGGAGGCGCCGGGTCTGAGGAGCTGACCGGGGGCCGGGGCGCGACCTTCGGGCCCGCTCCCGCGCCGGGTTTCCGGCGCTAAGCTGGCGCCGACCGGGCCGGGGGTGAGACGCCGTGCGACGCCTGCTGAAATTCCTGCACACGATGGGGTCGGCCGGGTTGCTGGGGGCGATGGCGTCCCTGGTGGTCCTCCTGGCGCTGGCCCCCGCGCCGGCCGCCCTGCCCGGCTACGCGGCGATCCGGGGCGCCATGGGGGCCGTCGCCACCTGGGTGTTCCTGCCCTCGCTCGCCGCGACCCTGCTGTCCGGCCTGCTCGCGATGGCCCTCAACCGGGCCTACCTCAACGCGGGCTGGGCGTGGGTGAAGCTCGCCACCGGGGTCCTGATGTTCGAGGGCGGCCTGGTCTACGTGCAGGGGCCGATGAACCGCGAGGCCGAGCGCAGCGCCCGGGCGCTGGCCGGCCTGCTCGATCCGGCCGCCCTGGCCGCGTCGCTGGAGGGCGAGCGCGGCACGCTCTGGGTGCTGCTGGCGGTGTCGGCCGCCAACGTGGCCCTGGGGATCTGGCGCCCGCGGATCCTGCGGATCCCGCAATAGGTCCGGCGGCCGGTCTCGCGGGCTCAGGGACCCGCGCACCGCACGAGCGGAAACGGCCGCGGTTCGAGGGCGGCGGTCGGGAGGACGGACGCGGTCACCAAGCCCGGCGCGACCGCCCGATCCTTAGAAATACGCCGGCTAAAAAACTACTTTCCGATGCAGAAACCGGAAAACAACCGGTCCAGCACATCCTCGACGCCGACATGCCCACCGACCTCGCCCAGCGACCGGACTGCGAGCCGGAGATCCTCTGCTGCGAGTTCAGGCAGAGCGCCCGCCCCGGCGAGAAGCCGGTCGAGATGCGCCACGCAGGCCTCCAACGCCGCCCGATGGCGGGCCCGCGTAACCAGCGCGTCGCCGGTACCGAGCCCGGCTTCCGCCGCCATCTGGATCGCGTCCAGCAGCGCGTCCAGCCCGGCCCCGGTCCGGGCCGAGACCGCCAGCGCTCCAGGCGCCACGGCGTTTGTTGAGCCGGCAAAAAGATCGATCTTGGTGTGCACCGGGAGGACAGGAAGGTCGGCCGCACCGAGGTCCGGCCGGCTCCCGTGCGGGGGTACGAGGGCCAAGACGAGGTCGGCCGTGCCGATGCGGGTGCGGCTGCGCCGGATGCCCTCGGCCTCCACCGGTTCGGCGGTCTCGCGCAGGCCCGCGGTGTCGACCAAGAAAACCGGCAGGCCGCCGAGATCGAGGCGGATTTCGATGGCGTCCCGGGTGGTGCCGGGCACATCCGACACGATCGCGACGTCCCGCCGGCTGAGGGCGTTCAGCAGCGTCGATTTTCCGGCGTTGGGCGCACCGGCCAGCACCACGACGAAACCCTCGCGCAGGCGCTCGCCCCGGCGGCCGTCGTGCAGGGCGGTCGCGATAGCCTGGCGCAGGCCGGAGACGCGGCCGAACAGGGCGGCGTCGAGCCCGGCCTCGTCGACGTCGCCCTCGTCGGCGAAATCGAGCGCGGCCTCGGCTGCGGCCAGGCAGTCGATCGCTTCTTCCCGCCAGGCCGCCACCTGGCGGCTCAGAGCCCCGTCGAGCTGGCGCAGGGCCTGCCGGCGCTGCCCCTCGGTCTCGGCGTCGATCAGGTCGGCCACCGCTTCGGCTTCGGCGAGGTCCATGCGGCCGTTGAGCACCGCCCGCCGGGTGAAGGCCCCGGGACCGGCGGCCCGGCAACCCGGCATCCGGGCCAGGGCCGTGAGCACCCCCATCCGCACCGCCGTCCCGCCATGCAGGTGCAACTCGGCCATGTCCTCGCCGCTATAGGTCTCGGGCCCCGGAAACCATGCGACCAGGGCGCGGTCGAGTTCGGTGCCGTCCCGGGGATCCCGCAGGGTGCGCAGGGACAGCCGCCGGGGCGGCGGCAGGGTGCCGGCCAGGGCGGCCAGCACCGCCCGGGCGCCCGGCCCGCTGACGCGGATCACCGAGACGGCGGCGCGGCCGAACCCGGTAGCCGGGGCGAAGAGGGTATCGGACTCGGTCATGATGATGTCACTGGCGGAGGTCGGCGGCCGCTTGGAATCCGACGCGTTTCACGTGAAACACGCCCGCCGGCCCCTGTACCATTCCGAGGCGGTGATCGCGCCCCTGGCGTCATTGGCCGGTCATGCCGACGCTCAAGATCGGCGTACCCATCACCGAGAGAGCGAGACGCCGTGACGTCCTGGACCCGCCGTACTGTTTGCCTGGGCGTTCTCGCCGCACCGGTTCTCCTGCGCCCGGCGAGCGCCCGTGCCGACGAGGCCGAGCCGGCCCTGGCGGAGATCGAACGGCGTCTCGGCGGCCGCCTCGGGGTCTCGGCCGGGACGCAGGAGCGCGTGCTCCTGAGCCACCGGGCGGACGAGCTGTTCCCGATGTGCAGCACGTTCAAGGCCCTCGCTGTCGCGGCCATCCTGGCGCGGGTCGATGCGGGATCGGAATCCCTGGACCGGGCCGTCGGCTTCGGGCCGGGCATCCTTCTGAGCTACGCGCCGGTGACCCGGAAGGTCGTGGAGGCCGGCGGCGGCACCGGGCGGATGACGATCGCCGACCTCTGCGCCGCCGCGATCGTGTGGAGCGACAACAGCGCGGCCAACCTGCTGCTCACAGCCCTGGGCGGCCCCGAAGCGCTGACTGTCTGGCTGCGCGGCACCGGCGATACCCGCACCCGCCTCGACCGGGACGAGCCGACCCTGAACACCGCGTTGCCGGGGGATCCGCGCGACACCACCACCCCGGAGGCGATGCGCCAGACCCTCGGGCGCGTCCTGCTTGGGCCGGTCCTGTCGGCGGCCTCGCGCGGGCAGCTGGAGGCCTGGATGGTCGGGTGCCAGACGGGGGCCAAGCGCCTGCGCGGGGGGCTTCCACCGGACTGGATCGTCGGCGACAAGACCGGCAGCGGCGACAACGGCACGTTCAACGACGTGGCGATCCTCCGACCGTCGGGATCCCCGCCCGGGCGTGCGCCGGTCCTGGCCTGCGTGTACGTTACCGGGGCTACGGCCCCTGCGGCGGCTGTCGAGGCAGCCTATGCCGAAATCGGCCGGCTCATGGCCGCCCGAGTGGGCGCCCCCTGATCCGAGATTGCAGCGGCGCATCGTCTTTTCCCGAAAGCCGGTGGCCACCGTTCGAGACGATGCCCGATGGCGAAGACGCCTGCCACCAAGACCACCCGGGCGACCCTGGCCCTCGACAAGGCCGGGATCCGCTACAGCCTCCACGCCTACGCTTACGATCCGGATGCCCCGCGCATCGGCCTGCAGGCCGCACAGGCGCTGGGCGTCGAGCCCGCCCGGGTGCTGAAGACCCTGATGGCGGCGGTGGATGGGCGGACGGTCTGCCTCCTCGTGGCCTCCGACACGGAGGTCACGATGAAGCGGGTGGCGGCGGCCTTCTCCGGCAAGGCGGCGGCGATGCTCAAGCCCGCGGATGCCGAGCGCCTCACCGGCTACCATGTCGGCGGTATCAGCCCGCTGGGACAGAAGCGGGTTTTTCCGACCGCGATCGATGCCGGCTCGCTGTCGGACCCGGCCGCCGAGATCCACGTGAACGGCGGCGGGCGCGGCCTGCAGATCCGTCTCACCGAGGGTGACCTCGCGGCCGCGCTGACGGCCCTGGTGGTGCCGCTGACCTGATCGCTCCCAAGGATCACGCAAGGGATCGCCCCAAGGGATCGCCCCAAGGGTAAGTCGCCGTTTACCCTGTTGCGGCACCCTGGGCCGGGTTGCGGGACGGGTTCGGCATGCGGGTGACGGCACGGCAGCGACGCGGGGCATGCGGGACGCACGGGATCGGGACGGTGCTCGGCCTCGCCCTGCTGACCGCAGGGGCCGGCGCCCGCGCGGCCGACCTCGACGTCCGGGGCGGCCTCGACGGGCGCGGCAGCTACGAGACCGTCACCCGGAGCGGCCCGCGCTTCTTCCCGCGCAACGACGGGATCGAGCGGCGCCCGGTCTACGCCCTCCGCACCCGGGCGGTTCCGGTGGGCTGCACGCCCCGTCGGGTGCCGGTGCCGACCAACGCGCCGGACGATCCGAGCTACGTCGGATCCGAATACGGCCTGTCGCATCCGAGCTATTACGGCTTCACGCCGCCGCTGGGCGTCGACGACCCGTTCGGCCGGTCGCTCCTGCCCTACTGCCCCTGATCCGGCACCGGCAGGTTCCGCGCGCGGATCGGGCCCCGGGGCATCGTCCCGACAGGCGGCTGCCGGCTTTCGGGTAAGCCACGGGGCGCATCCCATATCGCGCGCCGCGTGCCGGTTCCGATATCCGGCCCGATGCGCTAGATCGGCGCCCCGCCGCGGAGCCGGACCCGTGCCCGAATCGAATCTCCACTGTTTCAGCGATCTCGCCACCCTGCGCCAGCGCGTGGGCACTTGGCAGCAGGCGGGTGAGCGCGTCGTCCTGGTCCCGACCATGGGGGCCCTGCACGTGGGCCACCTCGCCCTGGTGGCCGAGGCTCGGCGGATCGGCCACCGGGTGGTGGCGAGCATCTTCGTCAACCCGACCCAGTTCGGCCCGAACGAGGACTTTTCGCGCTACCCGCGGGACCTCGAGGCCGACCTCGCGCTGCTCGGCCAAGCCGGCGCCGACGCGGCCTGGACGCCCGCGGTGGAGACCATGTACCCGCCGGGCTTCGCGACCCGGATCGATGTCGCCGGCTTGACGGACGGGCTGTGCGGCCCGTTCCGGCCCGGCCATTTCTCCGGGGTCGCCACGGTGGTGACCAAGCTGCTGAACCAGGTCGGGCCCGACGTCGCCCTGTTCGGCGAGAAGGATTTCCAGCAGCTCCGGGTGATCCAGCAGGCGGTGGCCGACCTCGACCTCGCGGTCGAGATCCGGGGTGTCCCGACCGTGCGCGAGGCGGACGGCCTCGCCCTGTCGTCGCGCAACCGCTACCTCACGCCCGAGGAGCGCGCGGTGGCCCCGCGTCTGCACGCAGTCCTGGCCGACATCGCCGCGGCAACCCGGGGCGGCAGCCCGGTGGCGGGCCCGGTCGCCGACGGGCGCGCCGCGTTGGAGGCCGCGGGTTTCCAGGTCCAGTACCTCGCGGTCTGCGACACGCAGACCCTGGCCCAGGTCGACCGGGTCGAGGCCCCGGCGCGGGTCCTGACGGCCGCGTTCCTGGGCCGGACCCGGTTGATCGACAACGTGGCGGTCTAGGGCTCGTCCGACGCCCGGGCGCCACGGCCAAAAACCCGAGGTTTCAAAAGGTCCGAGACCTTTCGCGGGTGCAGGGCAGCGCCCTGCGACTTGGAACGCTCGTCAAAATCCCAGTTGCGTCGGATTGCAGATCACGATCATCTTGGCCAATCACGCGGCTCCAGCCATCGTGACTGTATTCACCCGTGCCGGGATCCGACGATGCCGAGTCCTTCCGCCGACGCGAGCGAGATCGCCCTCATCCGCGCACGCCTCGCGGCCAGCCCGCGCCCGGCCGACCTCGCGGCCCGGCGCGCCCGGGTCGATGCGCTGGGGGCGGGATATGGCCCGCCGGCCGACGTCGCGGTCCAGCCCGCGAAGATCCGGGATGTACCCGCGGAGTGGACCGCGACGGCCACTGCGGACCGCGACCGGGTGATCCTGTTCCTGCACGGGGGCGGCTACGTCTCCGGGTCGCTGGAGAGCCACCGCCACGCCGTGGCCCAAGCGGGCCGGGAAGCGGGGACGCGCACCCTCGCCCTGGCGTACCGGCTCGCGCCGGAGCACCCGTTCCCCACCGCTCTGGGCGATGCGCTGGCCGGCTACCGGTTCCTGCTCGAATCCGGGTTCGCCCCCGGCCGGATCGCCCTGGCCGGCGAGAGCGCGGGCGGCGGCCTCGCGGTGGCCGTGGCCCTGACCCTGCGCGCGCGGGGCCTGCCCCTGCCCGGCTGCCTCTGGCTCAGCTCGCCCTGGACCGACCTCGCGCTCACCGGGGCGAGCCTGGACACCAAGGCTGCGGTCGATCCGCTGATCAGCCGGGCCTACCTCGCCGAACTCGCCACCGCCTATCTCAACGGTGCCGACCCCAACGACCCGCTGGTGTCGCCGATCCGCGCCGACCTCGCCGGGCTGCCCCCGATGCTGATCCAGGTCGGTTCCGCGGAGACGCTCCTCGACGACGCCCTGCGGCTCGCCGGGGTGGCGGCGGCCGCGGACGTGGCGGTCGAGCTGCAGGTCTGGCCGCACATGATCCATGCCTGGCACCTGTTCTACTCGGAGGTCGCGGCCGGCCGGCGGTCCCTGGCGAGCGCGGGGCGCTACATCCGGGCACATCTCGACGGGGCCGCCGGAGGCTGATCGGCCGTCGGTCCGGGATTCGGTCCGCGCACGGGCCGGGACCGCGGGGCCACGCTCCCGATCATTCGGGCGATTCCTGCTCTACGTCATTGGCGCCGGACCGGATCCATGGCCCGGTGACGGGCATGCGCCCCGTCCCCGCCCTCGTGGTCCTGACCCTGGCCGCCGCCTCGCCCGCCGGGGCGGCCGAGGATGCGATCGAGGGCATGGCCGGCCCCGCCGGCGAGCGCCTGCGCTACGACGCGAAGGGCCTGACCTTCACCGTTCCCGAGCCGGAGATGAAGCTCCAGATCGGTGGCCGCCTCCACCTGGATTCTGGTGCGGCCAGCTTCAGCCGGCCGGGCCTCGCCGCGACCTTTCCCGACAGCGTCGCGGTGCGCCGCTCCTGGATCGAGCCGACGCTCACCATCGGGAGGGATTGGGTGGTCGCCTTCCAGTACGATTTCAGCGACCCGCTCCTGCCGATCAACGACGCCTTTGTGGCCTGGACGGGGCTGCCGGACACGATCCTGACGCTCGGCAACATGAAGGTGCCGCTGAGCCTCGAATGGCTGCAGAGCAACAACGACACCCTGTTCGCCGAGCGCTCCCTGGCCAACGCGTTCGTGCCGGATCGCCGCTTCGGTTTCGCGGTCGGGCATCACGGGCAGGCCTGGACCGCCGTGGCGAGCGTGTTCGGCGACGCCGCCAGCAACGGCATCACCGGGGACGGGGTGGCAGCCGCGGGCCGCGCCACGGTGGCGCCGATCCTGAACGAGCGGGAGACTTTGCATCTCGGCCTCGCCGGCGTCTTCCAGAGCCGGAGCCGGGCCGACGGCGCGTTCAGCTTCTCCACACCGCCGGAGGCGTTCCTGTTCACGCGCCCCTTCGTCGATACCGGTGACCTGCCGGACGCGGCGCGCGTGTCCCGGATCGGCGCCGAGTTCGCCTATCGCAACGGTCCGGTCTTGGTGCAGGCCGAGGTTATCCATGCCGCGATCGACCGGTTCGGCGGCCCGGGCGGGGCCGTCCCCGGCCTCGACTTCCAGGGCGGCTACGTCGAGGCCGGCTGGGTGCTGAACGGCGCCGGCCGCGCCTACGCGCTGGCCCCGAACGGCGGCACGACCTACGCCACCTTCAAGGGCGTCCAGCCGCGGGACGACCAAAGAATCTCCCGGGGCGGGATCGGCGTGTTCGAGCTGTCCGCCCGCTACAGCGCCATCACGCTGAACGCCCGGGGCTTTCGCGGCGGTGCCGAGCGGGACGTGAGCCTGGGCCTGAGCTGGTATCCCGAGCCGAACCTGCGCCTGATCGCGAACGTCATCCACGGCCGCGTTCAGCCGGGCGCGGCCCAGTCGGACGTGCTGGGCACCGCGCCGTTCTCGGTCGACACCGTCCTGGGGCGGCTTCAGATCTATTGGTGAGCCGCACGGCTCGGACCGCCGGTCAGACGGCTCTGCGCAGGACCGAGCGGAACGGCCGCCGCTCGGGCTCGGGCTCGGCCGGCTCGGGCGGCGGCTCCGGCGGCGCGGTCAGGACCTCGGCGCGCACCGGCCGCGGCGCCGCGAAGGCCGCGCCCTGGGCGTACGGGATGTCGAGGTCGATCAGGTCCGGCACGTCCGCCTCCTCGGCGACCCCGGTGGCGACCAGGCGGATGCCGGCCCGGGCCAGGGCCGGGGCGAGATCCTCGATGGCGATGTCAGACAGGCGCCGCCGCTCCGACCCCGGCCGCAGCAGCAGCTCGGCCGGGACCTTGACCTGGCCGACCCCCAGCCCCGCGAGCTGGGCCACGTCGAAGCGCAGGTCGTCCGCCCGGTCGAGGCTGAACCCGATCCGGCCCCGCAGCGGCAGGAGCAGTCCGCGCTGCCCGCCATCGAGACCCTGCCAACTCGCCTGCGGCAGCGCGATCGCCAGCCCGGCCAGGGCGGGATCGTCCGCGACCGTACGGGCCAGCTCGCGCAGCAGCCCGGGCTCGAACAGCGAGAGCGGCGACAGGCCGTAGGTCAGCATGGTCTCGCTGCCCCGGCGGGCGAGGTGGCGGACCACGATGGCGGCTCGCTGCAGCATGCGCCGGTCGAGTTCGGTGGTGCGGCCGTAGCGTTCCAGCACCGGCAGGAACACCTCCGGCTCGGTCAGTTCGCCATCGACCCGCAGGCGGGCCAACGCCTCGTAAGCCGAGACCTTGCGCTGGGGCAGGGTCACCACCGGCTGCAGGTGGATCTCCAGGGCATCCGCCTCGAAGGCCCGGACGATCTCGGCCTCGCGGTCGGCCCAGGGCG
>NZ_VRVG01000145.1:0-13260 GCF_008040085.1 Methylobacterium sp. WL7
CCATGAACCTCATCCGCACCGCATCCGACACGGACAGCCTCAAGACCCGCAGAAAAGCCGCCGCTTGGAACCACGACTACCTCAGAGCCATCGTCACTCAGACCGCCTGATCCCCTTCAAGCGATCGCCCTGCCGGTCGCCGCGTCAGGGGCGATCCGCGGCCGTGGAGCCCCGCGTCGCCACCGGCAGCACGCAGGCCGACAGGAAGGCGGCCAGATCGTCCGTGATGTGGTCGATGTGGGGCTCGCGCACCGCTTCCTGCTCGAAGGCTTCGCGGTAGGGATCGACGATCTTGGGGACCACCAGCACGGTGGCCATGCCGAGATCATGCGGCACCGCGAGGTTGCGGGCGATGTCCTCGAACAGGGCGGCCCGGGTCGGCTCGACCCCGTGGGCGTCCAAGAAGCGTTCGTAGGTCGAGCGCTCGGGCTTCGGCACGAAGTTGGCGGCCGCGATGTCGAACACGTCCTCGAAATGGTCGAGGATGCCGAGCTTGGCCGCGACGTTCTCGGCGTGGCGGCGCGACCCGTTGGTCAGGATCAGCTTGCGCCCGGGCAGCCGCTCGATCGCGTCGCCGAGGCTCTGGTCGAGCTTGATCGTCGAGTGATCGATGTCGTGAGCGAAGTCGAGGAAGTCGTGCGGATCGACCCCCTCCTCCGTCAGCAGCGCCGTCAGGGTCGTACCGTAGCGGTGGTAGAAGTATTTCTGCAGGGCGCGGGCCGAGATGCCGTCGATCCCGTAAAGCCGCATGACATAGAGCGTGATGCGCTCGTCCACCTGCGGCCAGACCTGCGCGTCGCTCGGATAGAGCGTGTTGTCGAGGTCGAACACCCAGGTGTCGACATCGGCGAACCCGCGCGACGCGGGGGTGGTGAACTGGGCTTTCTCCGGGTGGTGCACCGTGTCCCTTTGAAATCCTGATCCCTCGGATTCTAGAACCATGCCCGGTCGCAGTGCAATCGGATGCGGCTCGAAACCCTCGGTGCGACGCGGCCCCGACCGGCGATCCCTCCGGAATCGGCGGCCGGGTACGGCCAGGCTTGCAGCGCGGGCTTGCGCGAGGCTGAGCCGGGACGACGACAATGCGCGAGCGGCGCGGGCGTTGCCGCGTCCGATCCGCCCATCGCCGTCCCGACGAGGTCAGCTCCGGCGGATAAGGGTGCCGGCGCCGTAATCGGTGAACAGCTCCAGCAGCACCGCGTGGTTGACCTTGCCGTCCAGGATGACCACCGCCTCCACGCCCCGCTCGATCGCGTACATGCAGGTCTCGATCTTCGGGATCATGCCGCCCGTGATCGTGCCGTCGGCGATCAGGCGCCGGCAATCCTCCACGGTCAGCTCGGGGATCAGCTTCTTGTCCTTGTCGAGCACGCCCGGGACATCGGTGAGCAGCAGCAGCCGCTTGGCCCGCAGCGCCCCCGCGATGGCACCCGCGAAGGTGTCGGCGTTGACGTTGTAGGTCTGCCCGTCCGCCCCGTAGGCCACCGGCGCGAGGACCGGGATCAGCTCGGCCTTCAGCACCGCGTCGAGGACGCCGCGCTCGACATGATCCGGCTCGCCGACCAGGCCGAGATCGACCGTCTGCTCGGTGTGATTCTCGGGGTCGATGACGGTCTTCATCGCCCGCTTGGCGCGGACCATGTTGCCGTCCTTGCCGCACAGGCCGATGGCCCGGCCGCCCTCCGCCGAGATCCAGCCGACGATCTGCTTGTTGATCGAACCGGCCAGGACCATCTCGACCACCTCGACGGTGGCCTCGTCGGTGACCCGCAGGCCGCCGCGAAACTCGGATTGGATGCCGAGCCGGTCGAGCATCTTGCCGATCTGCGGGCCGCCGCCGTGCACCACGATCGGCTTCACGCCGGATTGCTCCAGGAGGACGATGTCCTCGGCGAAATCCTCGGCCGCCGCGCGGTCGCCCATGGCGTGGCCGCCATACTTGATGACCACGATCTCCTGGTCGTAGCGCTGCATGTGGGGCAGCGCCTGGGCCAGGACTTCGGCGCGCACGTGCACGTTCGGCAATTCGGTCATCGCGGTCCTTCGCCGATCCTATGAATGGGGCTTGGTCCTATGAATGGGGCCTGGCGGCGCGCGGTCTCGCCCGGCCGGCGGGCGCGCTTCTACAGGAAGCCGACCGCGCTGCGAAGCCGCGAACGCATGCGCGGAGGGCGCGCGACGGCGACAAGCTTCGGCCGCCGTCAAGCCGGACCTGTCGGCGTTGTCAAAAAACAGTCGTGTTTCCGCGGTGTTGCATGCGCGGAATGGAAACGGGCGCTGCCGAGCGGCCCGGGTTGCATCGCCGCCGGTCTCGGATCATGCTGCAGTGCAGCGAGCCGCACGGCGGGTTGCCGGGAGGACCGGATGCGGATTGCGATGATTGGGGCCGGGTATGTCGGCCTGGTATCCGGGGCCTGCCTCGCCGATTTCGGCCACAGCGTCGTCTGCATCGACCGCGACCCGGACAAGATCGCCAGCCTGAACGCCGGCCGCATGCCGATCTACGAGCCCGGGCTCGACGCCCTGGTCGCCGAGAACGTCCGGCAGGACCGGCTCGCTTTCGGGACGAGCCTGCGGGAGGCGGTGGCCGAGGCGGACGCGGTGTTCATCGCGGTGGGGACGCCCTCGCGGCGCGGCGACGGCTTCGCCGACCTCTCCTTCGTGTTCGATGCCGCCCGGGAGATCGCCGGAGCGCTCACGGGCTTCACCGTGGTGGTGACGAAGTCGACGGTCCCGGTGGGCACCGGCGACGAGGTCGAGCGGATCATCCGCGAACGGCGGCCAGAGGCCGATGTCGCCGTGGCGTCGAACCCCGAGTTCCTGCGCGAGGGCGCGGCGATCTCGGACTTCAAGCGCCCGGACCGGATCGTGGTCGGCAGCGAGGATCCCCGCGCCGAGGCGGTGATGCGCGAGGTCTACCGGCCGCTCTATCTCAACGCCGCCCCGATCGTCGTGACCAGTCGCCGCACGGCGGAGCTGACCAAGTACGCCGCCAACGCGTTCCTGGCCGCCAAGATCACTTTCATCAACGAGATCGCCGACCTGTGCGAGGAGGTCGGCGCCGACGTCCAGCAGGTCGCCCGCGGCATCGGCCTCGACAACCGGATCGGCGGCAAGTTCCTGCATGCCGGCCCCGGCTACGGCGGCTCGTGCTTCCCGAAGGACACGCTGGCTTTGGTCAAGACCGCCCAGGATGCCGGGACGCCGCTGCGGCTGGTCGAGACCGTGGTGGCGGTCAACGACCAGCGCAAGCGCGCCATGGCCCGCAAGGTGATCAAGGCCTGCGGCGGCAGCGTCCGGGGCAGGACCGTGGCCCTGCTCGGCCTGACCTTCAAGCCCGACACCGACGACATGCGGGAGGCGCCGTCCCTGTCGATCGTGGCCGGCCTTCAGGATGCCGGCGCCAAGGTGCGCGCCTATGACCCGGAGGGGATGGAGCAGGCCCGGCCGCTCCTGCCCGGGGTGGACTTCGCGCAGGACGCCTACGCGTGCGCGGAGGGCGCGGACGCCCTGGTGATCGTCACCGAGTGGAACGCGTTCCGGGCGCTCGATCTCGACCGGCTGCGCCGGATCATGGCGCCGGCCGGGTCCGCCCCCGTGCTCATCGACCTGCGCAACATCTACGATCCCGTGACGGCCGAGCGCCACGGTTTCACCTATCGCGGCGTCGGACGATCCAAGGATAGCGCCAAGGCTTATGCCGCTCCGGGGACGTCTTGAACGTTGGCGGACCAGCGATCAGCCGTGCCGTTGCCGTTCTAGATCTGCAGGCTGCTGCAAAGATCTCTTTGGAAAACCCTCGCGGCCCCGGTAGACGGGCTCCGTCCGCCGACGCGCAACTGTGGCATTTCGATGGTCGCGCGACCGTCTCAACAGGCGGTCATGCCGAGCAAACTTGGCATTTCGGCCGTTGGCATTGGAGTGCAGCCTGATGAATACATGTCACAGCGCCGCGCAATCTGCCCGGGCAGGGATGACCTTGCCTGGGGGCAGGTTGGACACCGCAATGGTGCCACAGTAAGGGGTGAGACGGTACTCACTCGTCGCGAGCCGAGCCGACTTCCGATAACGAGCGTGTGCGAACCGAACGTGACACAACGTACAGACATTGCGATCGTCGGACGCGCATGCCGACTGCCCGGGGCCCCCAGCGTCGACGGGCTATGGCAACTCCTGTCCGAGGGACGCTGCGCCGTCAGCAAGGTTCCCAGTGACCGCTTCTCCCTCGACCGGTTCGCGCATCCGCGCGCCCAGGAGCGCGGGAAGAGCTACACCTGGGCCGCTGGCGTCATCGACGACATCTGGTCGTTCGACCCGGCCGTGTTCGGCATCTCGCCCCGCGAGGCCGAACAAATGGATCCGCAGCAGCGGATGCTGCTGGAGCTGACCTGGGAAGCCCTGGAGGATGCGGGTCTGCGTCCGTCGAGCGTGGCCGGCAGCAACATTGGCGTGTTCGTCGGCGCCTCGTCGCTCGATTACGGCAACCTGCGCATCCTCGACGCGGCCTCCGGCGACGCCTACGCGGCCACAGGCAACACGCTCTCGATCATCTCGAACCGCATTTCCTACATCTTCGACCTGAAGGGCCCGAGCTTCACGGTCGACACGGCCTGCTCGTCCTCGCTGGTCGCCTTCGACAACGCCGTGCAGGCGATCCAGTCGGGCCGGGTGGACACCGCGGTCGTGGCCGGCGTCAACGTGCTGGCGAGCCCGTTCAACTTCATCTGCTTCTCCACCGCGCAGATGCTCTCGCGCACCGGCCTGTGCCAGGCGTTCTCGAAGAACGCCGACGGCTACGTGCGTTCCGAGGGCGGCGTGGTGTTCGTGCTGCAATCGGCCGAGGCCGCGCGGCGCAACGGCGCCACCGTGCGCGCCCGGATCGTGGCCTCGGGCATCAATTCCGACGGCCGCACCACCGGCATCTCGCTGCCGTCGGGCTACGCCCAGGGCGCCCTGCTGGAGCGCGTGTACCGCGACGCGGGCATCAGCCTCGACGACCTCGCCTTCATGGAAGCGCACGGCACCGGCACGCCGGTGGGCGATCCGATCGAGGCCTCGGCCATCGGGACCAAGCTCGGCGTCGGCCGCCAGGCGCCGCTGCCGATCGGCTCGATCAAGACCAACATCGGCCACACCGAGCCGGTCTCCGGCCTCGCCGGCCTGATGAAGGCGACGCTGGCGCTGGAGCACAACCTCGTGCCGCCGTCGCTGCACGCGGCCGAGCTGAATCCCGACATCCCGTTCGACGAGCTGAACCTCCGCGTCGTCCGCGAGGCCCTGCCGATCACCCGCGGTCCGCGCGAGCGCTATGCGGGCGTGAACTCCTTCGGCTTCGGCGGCACCAACGCGCACGTCGTCATCACCGACGGCAACGTGGGCGCGCAGGCGGCGGAGGCCGCCCCGGCGCCGACCGCCCAGGTTCTGCTGCTTTCGGCCCAGACCCGCGCTGCCCTGAACGAGCTCGCCCTCGACTATGCCGAACGTCTCGAGGCTGAGCCCGAGCGGGTCGCCACCGTGGCCGCCGCGGTCGCCCATCGGCGCGAGCGCCTCCCCGCCCGCCTGGCGATCGCGCTGGACGGCAAGACCGACGTGGCCGCCGCCCTGCGCGCCGTCGGCGAGGGCGAGGACGCCCAGGACGCCTTCACCGGCACCGCGGTCGACCGCGCCGCCGAGGTCGCGTTCGTCTATTCCGGCAACGGCAGCCAGTGGGCCGGCATGGGCCGCGAGGCCTACGAGGAGAACCCGACGTTCCGGGCCGCCTTCGACAGGGTCGACACCCTGTTCCAGACCTATGCCGACTGGTCGCTCAAGCAGGCCCTCTACGCCGAGGACCTAGACGAGCGCCTGGCGCTCACCAGCGTCTCGCAGCCACTGATCTTCGCCATCGAGAGCGCCTCGACGGCCGCCCTCAAGGCTAAGGGCCTGATCCCCTCCTATGTGCTCGGCCACAGCGTCGGCGAGATCGCCGCCGCCGAGGCGGCCGGCGTCCTCACCCTCGAGGACGCGGTCCGGGTGATCTATTACCGCAGCCACCACCAGGAGACGACGCACGGCCAGGGCACCATGGCGGTGCTGCTGATGCCGGCCGAAGAGGTCGAGGCCTTCCTCAAGGATTACCCGTCCCTCGACATCGCCGCGTACAACAGCCCGAAGGCCGTCACGGTCGCCGGGCCCGTGGCCGACATCGAGGCTGCCCTCAAGGCGCTGTCGCGCAAGCGCCGCCGCGGCCGCAAGCTCGACCTCGCCTACGCCTTCCACGGGCGCCTGATGGACCCGACCGAGAAGCCGCTGCTGCGCGACCTCGCCGGACTGAAGGCGCAGGCCGGAACCACCGCGATGGTCTCCACCGTCACCGGCAGCGTGCTGGAGGGCGACAACTTCGGCGCCGGCTACTGGTGGCGCAACATCCGCGAGCCGGTGCGCTTCAGCGAGGCCGTGCAGGATGCCACCCGCCGCGGCGCCCGCGTATTCGTCGAGGTCGGACCGCGCGCGACGCTGATGTCCCATGTCGGCGACGCGGTCGAGCCGCTCGGCATCGAGACCGCCACGGTCGGCGTCATGCACCGCAAGGCGTCGGGCGGCGACCCGATCGCCAAGGCGGTCAGCGCCGCCCTGGTCCAGGGCGCGCAGGTCGACGAATCCCTGCTGTTCGGCGATGCCCCCCGGGGCGACGTGCGCCTGCCGACCTATCCGTGGCAGCGGCGTCCGTTCCGCCTGGCCGACACCCCCGAGAGCGTCGGCGCGATGAGCGCCCGCCCCTACCACCCGCTGATCGGCTCGCGGACCACCTTCGACGGCCTGGAATGGAACGGCTTCGTCGATCCGGCCACCCTGCCCGAGCTGGAGGACCACAAGGTCGACGGCCAGGTGATCATGCCCGGCGCCGGCTTCGTCGAGATGGCGCTGGCCTGCGTCCGCGAGGCGATGCGCCACGACGAGGTGGTGCTGGCCGATTTCGAGATCCTGTCGCCCATGGTGTTCGCCGAGGAGGCGCTGCGCGAGGTCGCGGTGCGTCTGTCGGGCACCGGCAACGGCATCCAGGTCCTCAGCCGCCCGCGCCTGACCCAGACGCCCTGGCAGCTCCACGCCCAGGCCAAGATCGTCGACGGCACGTTTACGGCCCCGAAGGCACCCGACCTGAACGGGTTCGACTTCGACACCGCCGGCGAGCAGGTCCTGACCGGCGAGGCGCTCTACGGCCGCGCCCGCGCTTCGGGCCTCGGCTTCGGCCCGAGCTTCCAGCAGGTCGCCATGAGCGCCCGGCTGGATGACATCACCATCGTGTCCGACCTGCTGCCGGCCGTGGCCGACGACCGGTTCACCCTGGTCCCGGCCCGCCTCGACGCCTGCTTCCACGGGCTGATCCTGCTGTTCGCGGACCTGCTCGGCGAGAACGCCGGCAAAGCCTACATCCCGGTGCGCTTCGGCGAGGTGCGGCTTCTGCGCCCCGGTGCGGTGATCGCCCGTTCGATCATCCGGACGCGGCGCTGCAACGAGCGCTCGATCCTGGCCGACTTCACCCTGCTCGACGCCGACGGCGCAGTGGTCGCCACGATCCGCGAGGGCCGTTTCCAGGCCCTGCGCGCCAAGGGCGGCGGCGACCTCTCGGCCTTCGCGATCTCGCAGGTGCCGGAGCTCGCCACCGAGCCGACCGCGATCCCGATGGAGCGCCGGCCGAGCGTGGCCGCCCGCCTGCGTCCGCTCACCGCCGAGGCGAAGGGGCCGGCCGACGCCGCCCTGTCGCCGGGCCACCTCCTGCTGGAGGGCTGGGCGACCTCGCTGGCCTATCGCCTCGCCTCCGGGCTGGCCGAGGGTGGGACCGTCTCGGTCGCCGACCGGCGCGTGCCCGAGGCCCTGCGCCCTTGGGTGCTGAACGCGCTCTACGCCCTGGAGAGCAGCGGCCTGGCCGAGCGTGCCGGCCAGAACTGGACCCTGGGCGAAGACGGCTCGGCGCTGCCGGCTCCCGACGAGATCATGCGTTGGATCGCGGGCGACCATCCGGATCTCTCCGCCGAACTGGTGCTGATCGCCGATGTCGGCGCCATGGTCGATCGCCTGCTCGCGGGCAAGCTGACCGAGGCCCCGGCCCTGCCTCAGGGCGCCATCGACGCCTTCGTCATGCGCTCGGCCACCGCCCGCCACACGGCCGACGTGGTCGCCGGCCTGATCGAGGCGAGCCGCGGACACCTGCCGAAGGAGCGCGCCCTGCGGGTCCTGCAGGTCGGCTTCGGCCCGCTCTCCGCCCAGGCGGCCGCCTTCGCGGCGGCGGCCGAGGCCCGGCTCACCGTGTTCGAGGCGGATCGCCGGCTCGCCGAGCGCGCGCGCCTGTCGCTGACCAACGGCGCCGCCGTCGTCGAGGCGGCGGACGAGTTCGCCCCCGGCAGCTTCGACCTGATCCTCGCGGCCGGCAGCCTGCATCGCGGCGATCGCGCCCTGCCGGGGCAGCTCTCCGGGGCGCTCGCCACCGGCGGCCTGCTGGTGGCCGTGGAGCCGGGCGCGTCCCTGTTCCGCGACCTCGTGTTCGGCCTCACGGGCGGATGGTTCGAGGAGGCCGTCGGCGGCATGCCGGTCGGGCGCCTGGAAGATATCGAGGGCTGGCAGCGCACGCTCAGCGCCCACGGCCTGGTCAAGGTCGCGGTCGAGCGCGCGGCGTCGGCCAACGGCGACGACCTGCTTCTGGTCGCCGAGGCGCCGGTGCGTCCGGGCCCCGCTCCGGCCCAGAGCTTCGCCTTCGTGATCGGCTCGGATGACGAGTTCGCGGCCGAGACGGCTTCGTCCCTGGCGACCCTGCTGGTCGCCGGCGGCGTGCACGTGTCGATCATCCTCGATTCCGAGACGTCGCTGATGGAGCTGGAGAAGGAGACCCCCGACACGGTGGTGTTCCTGGCCGGCGCCTTCACCCGCGGCGGCGAGGCGGCCGAGCGGCTGCGCGACCGCTGCCTCAGCCTGAAGCGCTGCACCGAGCATCTCGGTGCCCGCCAGACCCGCCTGTGGGTCGTGGCGCCGGGCGCCACCCGCGACCGCGGCGGCCAGACCACCAACATCGAGGCCGGCGTGTGGGCGTTCTCGCGCACCCTAGCCAACGAGGCGCCGAACCTCGACGTGCGCCGCATCGACCTCTCGCCCGAGATGTCGTCGAAGCGGGCCTCCGAGCGTCTGCGTGACCTCATCCTCTCCGGTACGCCGGAGACCGAGATCGTGCTGGACGACGAGCGGACGCAGGTCGTGCGCTTCCATGCCGGCCGGCCCAAGCACCGGGATCTGGCGGATGCCGTCCCGGCCGAGGCCGCGCGCCTGGAGCGCAGCAACACCGGCGGCCTCAACGAGATGGTCTGGGGCCCGGCCGAGCGCCGCACCCCCGGCAAGGGCGAGATCGAGATCGCGGTCGAGGCCACCGGCCTGAACTTCCGCGACGTCCTGTGGGCGCTCTCGATGCTGCCCGAGGAGATCCTGGAGGACGGCTTCGCCGGTCCCCGGCTAGGCCTCGAATGCGCCGGCCGGGTCACGGCCGTCGGCCCGGGCGTGAAGGGGTTCAAGGCCGGCGACCCGGTCGTCGCCTTCGCCCAGTCGGGCTTCGCCACCCACATCGTGGTGCCCGAGATCGTCGTCGCGCCGAGCCCGCAGGGCCTCGACCCGATGGCGGCCGCGACCGTCCCGGTGGCGTTCCTGACCGCCTATTACGGCCTCGTCTCCTGCGCCCGGATGCGGCGCGGGGAGTGGGTGCTGGTCCATGGCGGCGCGGGCGGCGTCGGCCTCGCCGCGCTGCAGATCGCCAAGCTGAAGGGCGCGCGGGTCATCGCCACCGCCGGCTCCCGCGAGAAGCGGGCCCTGGTGAAGGCGCTGGGTGCCGAGCACGTGCTCGATTCCCGCTCGCTGGCCTTCGTGGACGAGGTCCGGGCGATCACCGGCGACGGCGTCGACATCGTGCTGAACAGCCTGTTCGGCGAGGCGATGGAGCGCTCGCTCAACGCGCTTCGGCCGTTCGGCCGCTTCGTCGAGCTGGGCAAGCGCGATTACGTCGCCAACACCCATATCGGCCTCCGCCCGTTCCGGCGGAACCTCAGCTACTTCGGCGTCGACCTAGATCAGGTGATCCAGCACCAGGGCGACGACGGCGCGCGGATGTTCCGCGAGGTCATGGCCCTGTTCAACGACGGCGGCCTCAAGCCCCTGCCGTACCAGCCGTTCACGGCGGCCGAGACATCGGACGCGTTCCGGCTGATGCAGCAATCGGGTCACATCGGTAAGATCGTGATCAGCCCGCCCAAGGCCGGCACGATCCTCAAGGAGACCAAGCGGCCGTTCACGGTCTCGGAGACCGGCGTTCACCTCGTGACCGGCGGCCTCGGCGGCTTCGGCCTGGAGGCGGCGCGCTGGCTCGTCGACAAGGGTGCCCGGCACCTCGTGCTCGCCGGCCGCAAGGGCGCGACCACCGACGAGGCCAAGGCGATCGTCGCCGAACTCTCTGGGCGCGGCGCCAAGGTCGAGGCCAAGGCCGTCGACATCACCAGCCGCTCGGCGGTGGATCGCCTGATCGCCGAGATCGAGCAAGGCGGGAAGAAGCTCGCGGGCGTTCTCCACGCCGCGGCGGTGCTTCAGGACGGCCTGATCGCCAACATCGACGCGGCGGCGCTGGACGCCGTGATCGGCCCGAAGGTGGTCGGCGCCCAGCATTTGGACGCCGCCACCCGGGACCGCAGCCTCGACTACTTCGTGATGTTCTCGTCGGCCACGACGTTCATCGGCAACCCCGGCCAGGGCTCCTACGTCGCCGCCAACGGCTTCATGGAAGGCCTGGCTCGGCAGCGCCGCCGCCGCGGCCTGCCCGCTTTGGCGGTGGCCTGGGGCGCGATCGGCGATGTCGGCATGCTCGCCCGCAACAAGGCGGTCATGGAAGGTCTCGCCGGCCGCGTCGGCGTCACCCCGATGGAGGCGCGCCGCTGCCTTGACTTGATGGCGGATGCCCTGGAGAGCCAGGGGACCTCGCCGGACGAGGCGGTGATCGCCATCGCGGCGATGCACTGGGGCAAGGCGCGCGAGCGGCTCGCCACGATGCGCTCGCCGAGCTACGCCGACCTCGGGTCGGACCAGCAGGCGGAGGCCGGCGGCGTCCAGGCGATCAACATCGGCGCGCTCCTCAAGGGGGGCGACGTGGATGCGGTCCGCAAGACGGTGTCGGACGCGATCGTCGAGGACATCGCGCGCATCCTGCGCCTGCCCAAGGACGACATCAGCCGCGTGCGCCAGCTCTCCGAGATCGGTCTCGACTCGCTGATGGGCGTCGAGCTCGGCGCCAGCCTGCAGGAGCGCTTCGCCCTCGATGCGCCGCCCGCCGGCCTGTCGTCCGGCATGACGGTCAACGAGCTGTCGGAGTCCTTAATTCAGGCGGTTTCCGCGCCCATGGATGAAGCGGCCGGTGTCGCGATGAGCCTCGTCTCGAAGCATATCGGTGGTGAGATCGATGCGCAGATGATGGCGCCGCTCAGGGAACTCATCGAGAAGACCAACAGCGAGATCAAAGAGACCAACTCATGACCGATACGGCACGGCCTGACGGCGGGCGCGCGGCGCTCGCCGGCTTCGTGACGAACCGCCTCGGACGCGCGACGCCGCGCCCGGCGCCCGCCAAGGCGGCTTCTCCGGCCGGGCAATCGGCTGCGCAGAACTTCGAGAACCTGCCGGGCTACCGCGAGCTGCAGTTGCAGCGCCAGGCGGCGCAGCTGATCGGGCTGGGCAACCCGTTCTTCCGCGTCCACGACGCGAAGGCCGGCGCGACCACACGGATCGACCAGAAGACCTTCACCAACTTCTCGTCGTACGACTATCTCGGCCTGAACGGGCATCCCCGGGTCAGCAACGCGGCCCGAGAGGCGATCGACGCCTACGGTACCTCCGCGTCGGCGAGCCGTGTGGTGGCGGGCGAGCGGCCGGGCCATATCAGCCTCGAGCAGGCCCTGGCGAAGCACTACCGCACCGAGGGCTGCATCGTGATGGTGAGCGGCCACGCCACCAACGTCACGACCATCGGGGCGCTTCTGGAAGCCGGCGACGTGATCTTCCACGACGCGCTGTCGCACAACAGCATCGTCACCGGCGCGCAGCTCTCCGGCGCCCAGCGCCGCTCCTTCGCGCATAACGACCTCGACGCCCTGGAGAGCCTTCTCCAGAACACCCGCCACGAGCACCGCCGGGCGCTGATCGTGGTCGAGGGCCTGTACAGCATGGACGGCGACGCGCCGGACCTCGCGGGTCTCGTTGCGCTCAAGAAGCGCTACGACGCGTGGCTGATGGTCGACGAGGCGCATGGCCTCGGCGTCACCGGCCGCACCGGGGCGGGCCTGTTCGAGCATTGCGGCGTCGACCCGAAGGAGGTCGACCTCTGGATGGGCACGCTGTCGAAGACGCTCTCGACCTGCGGCGGCTACATCTGCGGCCCGATCGCCTTGATCGAGTACCTCAAGCACACCGCCGGCGGCTTCGTGTATAGCGTCGGCATGTCGCCGCCGCTTGCCGCCGCCGCCGAGGCGGCGCTGGCGGTGATGCATGCCGAGCCGGAGCGGGTCGAGCGCCTGCGCCAGAACGGCACGCTGTTCCTGGCCACCGCCAAGAAGCTCGGCCTCGATACCGGCTTCAGCCTCGGGCTCGCGGTGGTGCCGATCATCGTGGGTGACTCGCTCAAGGCCGTGACCCTGTCGGATCGCCTGTTCCGACGCGGCATCAACGTGCAGCCGATCATCCACCCGGCCGTGCCTGAGCGGGCCTCGCGCCTGCGCTTCTTCCTTACCTCCGAGCACACCGCGGACCAGATTCGCGACACCGTGAACGCGGTGGCCGAGGAGATGACGGCGATCGATAAGGGCGGCTCGCTGATCGAGCAGCTGCTGGCCAAGCGCGGCTGAGTTTTTTCGAGCTGCGTCCGAAGAATTCGTCGCACACCTTCGACGAACTCAAACGTGAGCATCAGGCCGGATCGGTTTACCGGCATGATGCTGTAAGCCATGATGCCTAAAGCATAGTGCGCTGAACGCCCGTCATGCCCCGCCTCGGTTCAGCACGATGAGGCCGGTCGCGATCGGCAGGAACAGCCGCATCGGCTTGTCGATCAGCGGCCTGAAGCCGAGATCCGCGTAGAACGTCGCGGCTCGTTCATCGATGGCGTCCGCAAAGATCGCGTGGCTGCCGATGGCGGCCGAGGCCACGGTACGGATCGCATCGAACACCAGAACCTCCCCCAGCCCCTGCCCACGGAAGGCTTCGTCC
>NZ_VRVG01000146.1:0-13028 GCF_008040085.1 Methylobacterium sp. WL7
CCGCCGCATAGTCCCGCCATGAGCGTTCCCCCGACAGCCGATCCCGAGGAGGCCGCGCGCCGGGCGGCGCTCGCCGCCCGCGACGGGCGGGCGGACGGCACCTTCGTGTACGCGGTCCGCACCACCGGGGTGTATTGCCGCCCGAGTTGCCCGTCGCGGGCGGCCCGGCCCGAGAACGTCACCTTCCACCGCACCTGCGCGGAGGCGGAGGAAGCGGGCTTCCGGCCGTGCCGGCGCTGCAGGCCGGACGAGCCCGGCCCCGCCGCGCGCCGGGCCGAGGCGGTGGCCCGGGCCTGCCGGCTGATCGAGTCCGCCGAGACGATGCCGCCGCTCTCCGAACTCGCCCGCGCCGCGGGTCTGAGCGCCTACCATTTCCACCGGGTGTTCAAGGCCGCCACCGGGGTGACCCCCAAGGCCTACGCGGAAGCCCGACGAGCCGGGGCCCTGGCCGCCGCGCTGCCGAAGGCCACCACCGTCACGGCGGCGCTCTATGACGCCGGCTACGCGACCGCGAGCCGGTTCTACGCCGGCGCCGCCGAGCGTCTCGGCATGGCGCCTGCGGCCTATCGCAAGGGCGGGCTCGGCATCCGCATGCGCTTCGGTGTCGGCGCCTGCAGCCTGGGGGCGATCCTGGTCGCCGCCACGGAGGCCGGCCTCTGCGCGATCCTGCTCGGCGACGACCCCGAACTTCTCGTCCGCGACCTGCAGGACCGGTTTCCGGGGGCCGAGATCGAGGGGGGCGACCCCGCGTTCGAGGCCTGGATGGCGCGGGTCATCGGGCTCGTGGAGGCGCCGGGCACCGGCCTCGACCTGCCCCTCGACATCCGCGGCACCGCGTTCCAGCAGCGCGTCTGGGCGGCCCTGCGGGCGATCCCGGTCGGATCGACCGCCACCTACGCGGACATCGCCCGCGCCATCGGGGCGCCCACGTCCATGCGGGCCGTCGCCCAGGCCTGCGGGGCGAACCACCTGGCGGTGGCGATCCCGTGCCACCGGGTGGTCCGCTCGGACGGATCCCTGTCGGGCTACCGCTGGGGCGTGGACCGCAAGCGCGACCTGCTCGCGCGCGAGGCGGCGGGCTGAGGCGGTGCCCGGCTGACCCGCTCTGCTGCGTGTCCCGCAATGACGCGGCGATCATGACGACGTCGTCAGCTGGCCATCGCGCGAGGTCGGGCAGATACAAGCCTCAGCGCCGGCCGCCGCCGGGTGGGCCGCCGAAACCGCCCGGTCCGCCGCCCGGGCCACCGAATCCTCCGCCGGGGGCTCCCGGGACCGCGCCGGGACTACCGCCCGGTGCGCCGCCGAAGCCGCCGCGCGGCGGTCCGAATCCGCCGGGGCCGTCCGCGCCGGGGATGCGGCCGGCCCCGGGCCGGGTGTCGATCGTCGGGCCCGGGGAGCCGCCGAGCCCCCCGAACGGGCTCTGCCGGTTGCCGGGCTCGGCGCCGAGGCGTCCGGGGACGTCGCGGGGCAATTCGGGCAGGTCGGGCAGCTTCTGCAGGTCGAGGCGGTCGCGCTCCCGCTCGAACCGCGGCGCGTCCGGCGACTGCAGGCGATCGGGCGCGATCCGGTCGTCGATCCGGAGCCGCTCCATGGTGAGCCTGCCATCCGGGGCGATGTCGGCGGTGAGCACGCCGCGGACGCTGCCCTGGCGCGGCACCCGCAACCCCGCGCGTCCCGACACGGCGAGGCCCGAGCCGAGGTCCAGTCCCCCGCCGGCGCGGCCGATATAGGCTTCGACCGACAGCGTCCTCAGGCCGGGCGGGAACGGCAGCCCGACCTGGGCGGCGTTGGTCACGGCGAAGGCGCCGGCCTCGGTGGCGCCGGTCACCAGGGCGCGCTGGCCCGGGGGCAGGGCGTCGGCGCCCTTCAGGCGGAGGCCTCCGATGGAAAGGCCGCCGCCCGCGTCGCGGCGCACCGGCCCGGCGACGCGGTCGGGCCCGAAGCTGCGCGGCTCGATCAGGCTCGCCACGATCACGCCGTCCGGCCGGCGCAGGCCGCTCACGGCGACGCGGGTGCCGGGCTTCCAGTCCCCCGTGAGGTTCCCGGTGGAGACCCGCTGGCCGAGCACGATCATCCGCCCGGGCGCGAGCGATTCCACCGGCCCGACCACCTCGCTGGCCACGTCGATGCGGCTTGTGCCGAGGCCGCCGTGCTCCGGCCGGGCGACCACGTGCACGACATGGCCGATCTTCAGGTCGGCCGCCTTGGCGGGCTCCCCGTCGATCTCCACCGCGACCTCGGGCGGGTAGGCGATGCGCAGGTCGTTGACGACGATCGAGCCGAAGCGGCGGATCGTGCCGATCACCCCCGTGCCGCCGATGCCGCGATCGCCCTCGCCGAGGGCAC
The DNA here is from genome assembly GCF_008040085.1 of Methylobacterium sp. WL7. NCBI lineage: Bacteria > Pseudomonadati > Pseudomonadota > Alphaproteobacteria > Hyphomicrobiales > Methylobacteriaceae > Methylobacterium > Methylobacterium sp. WL7. The sequence goes on from NZ_VRVG01000146.1 coordinate 2,347, forward strand.
CGTCCTTCGGCTCGTCGGTCATCTTCATGCCGGTGCCGCCGATGCCCTGGTCGCGCGGGTTCTCCTGGGGCCGGGCGGCGCCCGGCAGCAGCGTTGCGGTGCCCGCGAGCAGGCGCAGGACGAACCGGCGGTTTGGCGAGGAGCGCACCGGCCGGCCTCTCAGCGCCCGTCCGTGGACCGGGCCGGCGGCGCGGCCTCGGCGTAGACGTAGAGGCCGAAATTCCAGCGGTGATCGCCGCCGGAATCGGTCTGGCAGGCGGCATGCGCCTCCCGGTTGGCCTGCTGCAGGGCCTCCATGGCGATCTCGCGCGCCCGCGCCTCGAGCTTGGCCGCAAGCGCTTCGGACAGCCCGTCGTAATGCACGGCCCGCTCGAGGAAGCGCGGTTTGTCGCCGACGATGTTGGCGACGCTCGCCGCGATATGGTCGTGCAGGTTGCGGCCGAAATAGTAGAGCTGCGGCTCGGCCGCGCCGTCCCCGCGCGGCACGTAGGCCGCCTCAGCCAGAACGATCCGGTCCTGCGGGTCCAGGAAGGCGAGCCCGCGGTCGAGCCATTCGTCGAGCACCGCGCGGGGACGCAGGTCGCGGGTGATGCCGGAGACCAGAGCCTCGAAGGACGGCGCGCCCGCATCCGCGGTCCGCGGCAGCGGCAGCGGCTGGCCCTGCGGATCGGTGAAGGCCGGGTCGGCGATCCAGCGGGCGATGATCCGGCTCGTGCGCGAGACCACGGCCGGAACCGCGCTCACCGGCGCCCCGGCCCCGCGCAGGCGCCGCACCTCCTTGCGATGGATGCCGGTCAACAGGGAGACCCGGCTGTCGGTCTGCTCCTTGCCGGGCAGGGCGAAGTCGTACTCGGCGACGTTCACGTAGAGCTCGCGCAACAGGTCTGTGAGCGCCGGGAACGTGATTCCCCGGGCCACGAGCAGGCGGACCAGCGGGCGCAGGAGCCGGGCCAGCGGCGCGTGCAGGCTGGCGCCCTCCGGTTTCGTGTCTGCGGTCTCGGACATGGTCGCATGGTTAGACGATGTGTCGTGGGAGACAATCCCACGGCGTGCGCGTCCACACGCTCGACCGGCGATTTTCCGTTGACGTGGGAATTTTACACACGTAGTCGGAAAGCGTGGTCAAATTTCCCACGTCATTGATGGGGCCGGGACGATGAGTGCAAAGACGCGTAGACTGGTCGCCGAGGCGCTGCCGCCGCTCACGCTACCCGCGAAGGCGCCCTCTCGATCCCGCCAATCCGATCCCATGCCGCGGCTCAGGCGGATCGCCTGCCTGCTGACCGCGCTCGCACTGCCGGCCTTCGGCACCGCCGTCGCGGACACGGCTCATCGTGCCGACGCGACGAAGGCGTCACAGGACGCAGCTCCCGATGCCTATGGGCACCCGCACCTGCAAAGAGATGCCACGCTAGGCCGCCCGCGCGCGGGTTCCCGTTCGTGATCGCCGTGTCCAGGATCATGACCGACCGCGACCGGCAGGCGCCGAACTGCGGCGGGGCACCGATCCTCGATCTCGCGCTCTGCCTCATCCTCTCCGTGACCGTCGTCGGGCTGCTGCTGCTCGCCCTCTGAAGCCTCGCGCGACCGCCGCCCTGGCGCGGCACGCGCTCGGCTGTTGCGCCGGGCAGGGGCCTCGAAGACGCGATTTGGCACACACAGCTATGGAAGGATGCTCCGCCAGGGTGGAGGGGCTGGACCTCTCCGATCCGACCACCGGCTCACCCGAGCGAGATACTACAACGCCAGCGATCCGGCGTATTGCGGTGCCGGCAAACAGGATTCGGGAACCGCGTTGACGCGCGCCGGTGTGAAGTACCGATTTTAGTCAACATTCGTGGCGATCGATCTTGACGATATCGTTGCGCTCGGCCGCAATGCACGGCGTTCGGCTCCGCGAATCCATCGGCCGGCCGGGATCGTCCGCGCCAGTCCGGTGACACGGATGTCGCATGCCGCGCCGGTACCGCCGCGCGGCGTCAGGAGGCATCACCGATGCAGGATCGGCCGTGAACGCTCCCAGCCTGACCACCATCGCGACGGCCCTGCTGACCCTCGGTCTCGCCGTCGGCACTGCGACCGCGCAGGAGATCGTGCCGCCCGGGCCATCAAACCGGGGCGCCCTCCTGATCTACGGCAATTTCTGCGGGCCGGGGAACCGCGGCCCCGGCTACGCGCCGATCGACGCGCTCGACCTCGCCTGCGCGCATCACGATTCCTGCTGGCCGGACCCATCCCTGGGGCTGCTGCCGGCCTGCTCCTGCAATCGACGCCTCGGCGTCGAGGCCGGCGTGGTGGCGCGCGACCCGCGGGCGCCGGTCGAGACGCGGCAGACGGCGCGGTTCATCGCGGACTTCGCGACCGCGCTGCCTTGCGCGGACGCATCGGCGCAGATGCGCTGATCAGGCGGCGTCGGCTGGGTTGGCGGCAGCCTTGGGACCGCCCTTGGCGACGCCGACCAGCGCCGGGCGGAGCACCCGCTCGCCGATCACGTAGCCGGTCTGCACGACCTGCACGACGGTGCCGGCCGGGACATCGGGGTTCGGTACCTCGAACATGGCCTGGTGCCGGTTCGGGTCGAACTTCTGGCCCTCCGGCTCGACGGGCTTCACCCCGTGGCGCTCGAGGGTCTTGGCCAGGTCGCGCTCGGTCAGCTCGATGCCGTCGATCAGACCCTTGAAGGCGCCGTCCGCGGCGGCCTTCGCGTCGGCCGGGACGCTGTCGAGGGCCCGGTGGATGTTGTCGGCCACGTTGAGCACGTCGCGGGCGAAGTTGGTGACCGCGTAGGCGCGCGCGTCCGCGATCTCCCGCTCGGTCCGGCGGCGCAGGTTCTCCATCTCGGCCAGCGTGCGCAGCATCCGGTCCTTCAGCTCGTCGCGCTCGGCGGTGAGGAGGGCCAGGGCTTCGGCCACCGGATCGACGGACGCCCCGGCGGCGCCCGTGCCCGGCGACGCGGTCTCCTGGGCCGCGCTGGCACCGGCCTCGACCGTGGTCTGGCGCTGGTCGTCCTGGGACATGTCGTTGCTCGTCATCGCGTTTCAGTCGTCGGCGGGAATGGGTGAGGAGAATCCAATGCGGCGCTGATATCTGACCCGGGGCGGCCGAAATCAACCCGCCCGCTCACGCCTCGCGTGGCGGCGGCGCGGCGACGAGGGCCTCCAGGCCCTCGGCCCTGAGGACTGCGACGTCGCCCGCGAACACCTCCAGCATCGCCTTGCGGATCGCCGCCTGCCGGTCGGGCTGCGTCACCCGCGTGCCGGTGAGGTCGGTCACGTAGAAGACGTCCACCGCGCGCTCGCCGAAGGTGGCCACGTGCGCCGAGGTGATGTTCAGCGACAGCCGGCCGAACGCCGTGGTCAGCTCGTAGAGCAGGCCCGGCCGGTCGAGGCCGGTCACCTCCACCACGGTCTCGCGGCTCGACAGGGCGTTGTCGATCCCGACATCCGGCGGCACCAGGAAGGTCTTGGCCTGGGCACTGGTCGGCGGGTGCTTGTCGGCCACCAGGTCGGCGATGCGGATCTCGCCTTTCAGGGACCGCTCGATCGCGGCCGTGATGCGCTTGCTCCGGCGCAACTCGTCCTCGTCGCGCTCGAAGGCCCGGGAGATGAAGATCGTGTCGAGGGCGAAGCCGTCGGTGGTGGTGAAGATCTGCGCATCGACGATGTTGCTGCCGGCCGCCGCGCAGGCCCCCGTGACGATCGCGAGCAGGCGCGGGTGGTCCGGGGAGTAGATCGTGACCTCGGTCACGCCCCGCACCGGGTCGAGGGCCACGTCGGTGGCGCTGGTGCGGCCCTCGCTCAGCACGTCGCGGAGGAAGACCGCGTTCTTGATCTGGCGCGGGCTGTCGACCTTCAGCCAGTAGGCCTGGCCGTGGCGCGCCGCGTAGGCGTCGAACTCATCCGAGGCCCAGCCGGGCAGCTGCTCGCGCAGGCTCATCTGGACGAGTCGCACCCGGTCGGTTCGGGCGATCTCGGAATGGCCGCCCGAGAGGAACACCTCGGTCTCGTCGTAGAGGGTGCGGACGAGGGTGCCCTTCCAGGCGGTCCAGACGCCGGGGCCGACCGCGCTGATGTCGGCCACCGTCAGGATGGTCAGGAGCTTCAGCCGCTCCAGGCTCTGCACCACCGAAGCGAAGCGCTCGATCGTCTTGCCGTCCGACAGGTCGCGGCTCTGCGCGGTCATCGACATCAGCAGGTGATGCTCGACCAGCCAGGCCACGGTCTCGGTCTCGGCCTCGGTCAGCCCGAAGCGCGGGCAGAGCCGCGCGGCGATGGCCGCCCCGGCGATCGAGTGGTCCTCGGGTCGGCCCTTGGCGATGTCGTGCAGCAGGATCGCGGCGTAGAGCGCGGTGCGGTTGTGGATCGTGTGGATCAGGCGCGAGACCAGTGGGTAGGCCTCCTCGGCGCGGCCCGACTCGATGGCAGCCAGGATGCCGACGGTGCGCAGCAGGTGCTCGTCCACCGTGAAGTGGTGGTACATGTTGAACTGCATCATCGCGACGATGCGGCCGAAATCCGGGATGAACCGGCCGAGCACGCCGGCCTCGTTCATCTCGCGCAGGGCCTCCTCGGGGGCGTTGCGCGAGGTCAGGATGTCGAGGAACAGCCGGTTGGCTTCCGGGTCCGCCCGCAGGGTCGGGGTGATCAGCCGGCGCGACCGGTTCGCCAGCCGCTTGGCGTCCGGGTGGATCGCGAGGTTGTGGCGGTCGGCCAGCCAGAACAGGCGGATCAGGTTGACCGGGTCGCGCTCGAACGCGTCCTCGGCGCGCAGGTTCACCCGGCCGTGGTCGATCCAGAAATCCTCGGCTTCGATCGCGGTGGCGCGGAAGCGGTCGCGGAAGCGGCCGATCCAGCGGTCGAGCACCGGCGTGCGCTTGGCGTGGCGGGCCTCCAGCTCGGCGCAGACGATGGCGGTGAGGTCGCCCACGTCCTTGGCGACGCGGAAATACGCCTTCATGAAGCGCTCGACCCCGGACAGCCCGCCCCGGGCCTCGTAGCCGAAGCGCTCGGCGATCCGCGGCTGCAGCCCGAAGGACAACCGCTCCTCCGCCCGCTTGGTGACGAAGTGCATGTGACAGCGGACCCGCCACAGGAACTCGTCGCAGCGCTCGAACAGCGCGTATTCCTCCTGGGTGAACAGGCCGGCGCCGACGAGCTCGATCTGGTCGCGCACCCGGTAGGTGTACTTGGCGATCCAGAACAGGGTGTTCAGGTCGCGCAGGCCGCCCTTGCCGTCCTTGACGTTGGGCTCGACCAGGTAGCGCGAGGTGCCGGCCTTCGAGACCCGGGCATCGCGCTCGCGCAGCTTGGCGTCCACGAATTCGGCGGCCGAGCCGATCACCAGCTCGGCGTCGAAGCGCGTCACCAGCTCCTCGAACAGGACCCGCGTGCCGAACAGGTAGCGCGCCTCGAGGAGCGCGGTGCGGATGGTCATGTCGGCCTTCGCCTCGCGGAGGCATTCCTCCACGGAGCGGGTGGCGTGGCCGACCTTCAGCTTGAGGTCCCACAGGACGTAGAGCATCGCCTCGACGACGCTCTCGGACCACGCGGTCTGCTTGTAGGGCAGCAGGAACAGCAGATCGATGTCGGAGCCCGGCGCCATCGTGCCCCGGCCGTAGCCGCCGGTGGCGACCACGGCGAGCTGCTCGCCGGTCGAGGGGTTGTCGTTGGGGTAGAGCTGCCGGACCACCGCGTCGTGGATCGTTCGCACTACGGCGTCGGTCAGGTCCGACAGGGCCTGCGCGCAGCCGAGGCCGTTGCGGTCCTGCAGAAGCTGCGCCTCCGCGGCGCGGTGGCCGTCCTCGATGACCCGGCGCAGCTCGGGCACGAGCGCGGCGCGCAGCTTGGTCGGCTCGCGGGCTTCGCGGTCGAGGTTGGCGAGGACCGTTTCGAGGGCGGCGGCGGGATCGAACATGCCCCCCGTTAGCATGATATGCCTACGCCGCCAGCCGGGCGGTGATGCACGGGGCACAGCGGTCCCTCCCGACCCGCATGCCATCCCGCGTCAACGAGGGCGCCGGCGCGGACGGTCACGGTTATTCCGCGGCCGGCAGGTTGAGGGCCAGCAGCCGCGCGGTGCGTCGCTTGGCCGTCGCCCCCGGCGCCGAATCGTCGGCCCGCCGCCGCGCATCGGAGATCGCCGCGTGGACGCCGTCCACCGCCAGGATCAGGGCGCTCACGGTCCGGGCGTCGATGCTGCGTTCGCGGGCGTAGCAGACGACGTCGGCCACGAGCCCGTCGGTCTCGATGGCGATCTCATCCAGCTCGGCTGCGCTGGTGGCGGCCCGGACCTCACGCATGATGTCGAGCAGGCGGTCGAGCACGATGTCGATGCGCTCGCGGCGCTTGCGGGCCAGCCGCTGCCCGATCCAGGCGATGCCGGAGCCGATCGTGCCGCCGAAGAAGGCCAGCAGGTAGATGTAATCCTCATAGCGATCGAGGAAGGTCTGCTGCTCGCGCTCGAAATAGTCGACCGCGCCGGGATGGTTCGGCAGGCGCGCCGAAGTCGCCGCGACCGTCGTGTCGAAATCCGGCGCCTTCATCAGCTTGGCGGCCGGAGCCGCGGCGGCGAGTCGCGAGCGCCACTCGAACAGGTGCTGCGTCGCCGAGGCGATCGCGACCCGGCTGACCGAGCCCCGCGCCATCAGGCGATAGGAGGCGCCGACGGTGCGGACCTCCTCGTCCGGGCGCTTGGGACGTCCGCCGAAAGTCCCGGCCGGGATCGTCAGGGACTGCAATTCGGGGAAGCGCTGCAGGATCGCGTCTCCGTCCGGGATCGACACGAACCCGATCTTCCGGTCGGGGGACCCCATCTCGATGGCCCGCACCACCGCGCCCGCGATCTTCGAGGCGGGGCTCGCGATCACCGCCACCGCGTCGACGCGCTTCTCGGAGAGTGCCGTCGCGACCTCGCCGAGCTTCAGCGGCACCACCTGAACGTGGCCGGATGCGATCTCGGCCGCGGGCTCGGCCTCCGGCGCATCCGCCCCGGGGCTGTCGGGCAGGAGGTCGTAGAAGGAGAGCAGGTTGGTCAGGAACGGCAGGTCGGCACTGTGGCGCACGACGATCCCGAGACGCTTGCGCGCCAGCGCCGGCACGTCCTCGATCTCGGCCCCCTCGGGCGCGGCGATCACCAGGGCCTCGTCGTGCAGGATCGCCAGGGTCAGGCCGTTCTCGGGCAGGAACACGTCCGGCCGAACCACCGCGAGGTCGGCCCGGTTGCGCTGGAGCGCCAGGGCGCTGTCGCGCACGTCCGAGAAGCGGACGACCTTGAGGCGCACGTCCTCGCGGCTCCGGTCGAGGGCGTTCGCGTAGGCCTCGATGAGCGCGGCCTCGGCCCCGTCCTGGGGGCCGACCGCCACCGTCAGCGTGGTCGGACGGGACAGATAGACGATGCCGGCCGCGACCGCGGCTAGCCCGAGGGCCACCAGAACGAGGAGCCACTCGCGGCGCATCAGGATCGTCGCCGCGGCGCGCAGGCGTCGCCGCCACGGGCCGTGGGTGAGATCGGGCGAAGGACTTTGCTGCGGACCATGGCCGAGCCTGTCGCGTTGCGCGCGTTCCATCCCCACGTCATGGAACGCAAACCTGTCGAGATCGTGAAGAACCGGTGAAACCCACAAACGTTGCAGAATCCGGGCCAGGAACCCGCACTACGGAGCGTCGGCCGCCCGGCCCGGTCAGCGCGGCCTGGCTGCAGCGCGTCGCGCTCTACTACCTGGAGCGCTACAGCGCCTCGACCGAGATGCTGCGCCGGACCCTGGCGCGGCGGGTCGACAAGCGCGCTCGTCTGCGCGGCGAGGACCCGTCCGCCTTCGCCGAGATGATCGCCGCCACCGTGGCGCGGGCGGTCTCGGCCGGCCTGGTGGACGATGTCCGCTTCGCCGATACCCGGCTTGCCACGCTGCGCCGGCGCGGCACGTCGAGCCGGGGTGCCGCGGCGAAGCTCGCCGCCAAGGGGGTGCCCCGCGACGTGGTCGAGGCCACGATGCGGGCCGAGCGCGAGGCGATCCCCGAGGCGGAGGCCGCCGATATCGAGTTGCGGGCCGCCCGCGCCTACGCCAAGCGGCGCCGCCTCGGCACGCATCGCCGGCCCGACACGCGGGCGCTCCACCGCGACCGCGACCTCGGCGCCCTGGCCCGGGCCGGTTTCTCTTACGATCTTGCTCGCCGGGTGGTCGATGCCGAGCTGGACGAGCCGGAATGATCGATCAGGCGCGAGCCTTCGGCCGCTTCGGCTCTCGACTGGCGGCGCTTCGGTAGCAGACGGAAGACCTCCGGCACCGCGCTCGCCGGCTGCAGTTCGGCCAGTTCCGCGTCGGTCATCCTGGGATTGTCGGAGACCGCATCCCAGCCGCCAAGCGAGGCTGTTGAGTGCCGAGCAGAAGGTGTTCGTCGTCCTGTAACCCACTTGCAGGGATGCAAACGAGCGTCTACGTTATGACAAATGTCATGACGCCGCGGAGATAGGCATGATCTCGCTCAAGGTGACCCAGAACGGCAACTCCCTCAGCCTGACACTGCCGAAGGAGGCCTCCACCCGGCTCAAGGTCGAGAAGGGCGATGTCGTCCATCTGACCGAAGCGCCGGACGGGAGCTACAGGCTCACGCCCTACAACCCGGACTTCGAGAGCCAGATGGTCGTCGCGCAGGCGGTCATGAAGCGTCGTCGCGAGGCTCTTCGCGAACTCGCGAAGTAAGGCTCCGCCATGAGAGTCTGGGTCCGCAAGGACGTCGTATGCGCTCTGCACGACGAGCAGCTGGCTGAGCACGGCGGCTCGCCGGGCATCCGCGACGAGGGGATGCTCGATTCCGCGCTCGGCCGGCCGGAGAACCTGGAAGCCTACGGCGACCCTCCGCCCGATCTCGCCGATCTGGCGGCGGCCTACGCCTTCGGCCTCGCGAAGAACCATCCGTTCATTGACGGGAACAAGCGGGTCTCGATGGTCGTGACCGAAACGTTCATCGAACTGAACGGCCGGCAGCTGACCGCCATGAATGCTGAGATCGTCGCCACTTGGCTGGCGCTTGCCTCCGGCGAGATGGATGAAGCGGCGATGGCCGCCTGGATCAGGGCTCGGATCTAGAGCATCGTCCTGAAAGGTGGTTTCCGGCTTTCGGAAAAAGACGATGCGCTAGGAGAGATTTGCTCGCCACCGCTAAAGTACTGGCTCCCGTCGGCACCGACCGACAGCGCGGTGTTCCGGATGATCCGGCGCGTGCGGTGTGTCGCACATGAGTGCCTCCTCGGCAGGAGCGCACACTGAGGTATTGCCTGTGCGCAGGGTGCGGCATCGCGGACGGGGGCCGGGCACCGGTCGGCCTTGCCTCTTAAGGCCTCTCGTTCATTGTCTGTTCGATGGACGAAACCCTGGCCAAGAAACTGCGCATCCTGGCCGATGCCGCCAAGTACGATGCCTCCTGCGCCTCCTCGGCGGCGCCGAAGCGCGCGGCCGGGAAGGATGGGCTCGGCTCCACCACCGGGGCCGGCATCTGCCACGCCTACACGCCGGACGGGCGCTGCGTCTCGCTGCTGAAGATCCTGCTGACCAACTGGTGCCTGTTCGACTGCGCGTACTGCATCAACCGGCGCTCTTCGAACGTGAGGCGGGCGAAGTTCACCGTGGAGGAGGTCGTGAGCCTCACCCTGAACTTCTACCGGCGCAACTACATCGAGGGCCTGTTCCTGTCGTCGGGCATCATCAAGTCGCCCGACCATACGATGGAACTGCTCACCCGGGTGGCGAAGTCGCTCCGGCGCGACCATGGCTTTGCCGGCTACATCCACCTCAAGTCGATCCCGGAGGCGAGCCCCTGGCTGATCGAGGAGGCCGGCCTCTACGCCGACCGGCTCTCCATCAACGTGGAATTGCCCACCGAAGCGAGCCTGCAGCGCCTGGCCCCCGAGAAGGACGGCGCCGCGATCCAGAACGCGATGGCGCAGATCGGCGAGCGTATCGTCGAGGCCAAGGCCGAGAAGCGGCGCTTCTCCCCGGCCGGGCACTCGACCCAGGTGATCGTCGGCGCGGACGCCACCACCGACGAGGCCCTGATCCGCAAGAGCGCGCATCTCTACGGCAGCGTCGGCCTGAAGCGGGTCTACTACTCGGCGTTCAGCCCGATCCCGGACGGGTCGGCGATCCTGCCGCCGAAGCCGCCGCCCCTTCAGCGCGAGCACCGGCTGTACCAGGCCGACTGGCTGCTGCGGTACTACGAGTTCACCCCCGACGAGGTGGCGGACGCCTCCGAGGGCGGCATGCTCGCCCTCGACATCGACCCCAAGCTGGCCTGGGCGCTCAAGCACCGCGAAAAGTTTCCCGTGGACGTCAACAAGGCCGACCGGGAGTGGCTGCTGCGCGTGCCCGGCCTCGGCGCGAAGGCCGTGGACAAGATCGTGAAGGCGCGCCGCCACGCGACCCTGCGCCTCGACGACGTCGCCCGCCTGACATCGGGGCTGAAGCGGGCGCGCCCGTTCCTGAACGCCGCCGACCACCGCCCGGTCGGGCTCACCGACCGGCTCGACCTGCGCGAAAGGCTGGTCGAGCCGGCCCGGCAGCTGAGCTTGTTTTGATGAAGGCCGGAAGCGCGACTTTCCCTCCCCCCTCTGCGGGGGAGGGTGGGCCGGCCGTCAGGCCGGGTCGGGAGAGGGGCAGCGGGACGATGCGGGATGGCGCGGTCGTCGCG
>NZ_VRVG01000147.1:0-13009 GCF_008040085.1 Methylobacterium sp. WL7
CGCCTGAAATATGAGATTTTTGTAACGCGATAGCCTCTTGCATTGCAAGAAAATTCTGCGAAATTTGATCGACCCATAATGGGACTATGTGTGAGGTGAGGAGTTCCCACCCGCTGGAGTTGTCTATGAAGCAGATCGAGGCTGTTATCGTGTGGACACCGGTCCGCTGGGCGGGGCTAAGGCCGGAGACGGCCGGGCAGATCGCCGTGGTGCCGACGCGCGACGAGGCCGGCGTGTCGAGCCATTACGTGATGCGCTGCGGCGCCGCGGCGTCCGAATTGGCCATCCTGTCGGAGGAGGCGCGGATCGCACGCCTGTTCATCGACTTCAACACGATCGTGGTGCGGGACGAGATCGATCCGCAGGTTGCCCATCGGGCTTTCCTGGCGATCGAGGAGTATCGATGCCGGGTCGCGCCCGATACCGAGGGCTCCGCATTCGAGGGCCGGCCGGACGAGGTGTTGAGCATCCGGGTCGGGGGCTAGAGTGCGCGCTGCCGAAGCGGATACCGGTTCGGCGGCAGGGGTGTCGAATCGGGGACTTGGAGCCGTCGTCGATCGGGCTCGTGTCCGAAGTCGTGACCCACGACACGCTCACGAAGCGTGCGACGGTGCCGGACGGGTCGGACCTGTTTCCCGATGTAGGCTAAACCGGCCAGCGCTCGCGCAAGCGTGAGAATAACGAATACACATCCGCGCAGCGTGCCCTATGTCCGGGTCGTGTCCCGACACCGCCGGAGGCCGGCCATGCCCGTATCCCGTCGCGCCGTCATCGCGGCTGCCACCCTGGCGCCGCTCGCCGGCCGCCTGTCCTGGGCCGCGGAGCCGCTGATCCGAAGGCCGATCCCATCGACGGGCGAGATGCTGCCGGCGATGGGGATCGGCACCTCCCGGCGCTACGAGGTCGAGCCCACTGTCGAGGCGGTCGCGCCCCTCAAGGCGGCGGTGCAGGCCTTCGTGTCGCTCGGCGGAACCGTGATCGACACGGCGCCGAGCTACGGCACCGCCGAGGACGTGCTGGGCCTGATCCTGGCCGAGCCCGGCCTGCGCCAAAAACTGTTCCTGGCCAGCAAGGTCGACGCGCAGGGGCATGACGCGACGCGGGCGGAGTTCGAGCGGTCGCTGAAGCGGATGAAGGTCGAGAGCCTGGATCTCGTGGCGGTCCACAACCTGATCGACGTGGACGCGAATCTCGCTGTGCTGCGCGCGCTGAAGGACGCCAAGCGGATCCGCTATGTCGGCGTCACGGTCTGGCGGGACGGCCAGCTCGACGCCCTCGAGGCGGTGATGAAGCGGGAAAAGCTCGACTTCATCCAGGTGAACTACGCCATCGACAACCGGGCCGCGGCCGAGCGCGTGCTGCCGCTCGCCGCCGAGACGGGCGTGGCCGTGATGACCAACGTGCCCTTCGGCCGCGACCGCCTGTTCAAGGCGGTGCAAGGCAAGGAGCTGCCCGCGGTGGCCAAGGATCTCGGCTGCACCAGCTGGCCGCAGGTGTTCCTGAAATACGTGCTCGGCAACCCCGCCGTGACATGCCCGATCCCCGGCATGGCCAAGGTGGCCTATGTCGAGGACAACCTTGCCGCCGCCCGGGGACCGCTCCCCGACGCGGCCCAGCGCAAGCAGATGGAGACCTTCATCGATGCGGTCTGATCGCACCACGCGGCGCGCTGCGCTCGCCCTCGCCGCCGTCCTCATGACGGCCACAGCGATGCCGGCCCTGGCGCAGGAGAGTGCCAAGAAGATACGGATCGGGGTGATCGGGGCCGGCAACATCGGCGGCACGATCGGAGGCCTCTGGGTCAAGGACGGCCACGAGGTGATGTTCGCCTCGCGCCATCCCGAGACCCTGGCGCCGATGATCGCCGAACTCGGGCCCAAGGCCAAGGCCGGGACGCCGGAAGAGGCGATCAAGTTCGGCGAGGCGGTGTTCGTGGCCGTGCCGTACAAGGCCTATCCCGACCTCGCGAAGGACCTTGCGACGTCACTCTCCGGCAAGGTCGTGCTCGATGCCGGCAACGCCACGCAGAAGCGCGACGGCGCGCTCTACGACGAGGTTCAGGCGAACGGCATCGGGGCGACCTCGGCCAAGTACCTGCCAGGGGCCAAGGTAGTCCGGGCCTTCAACGCGGCCAACTACAAGGTGTTCGCCAAGGCGGGCGCGAATGGCGGCCAGGACCGCCCGGGCGGCCGGATGGCGATCCCGATCGCCGGCGACGATCCCGCGGCGCTGAAGGTGGCCGAGGGCCTGGTGCGCGATGCCGGCTTCGATCCGGTCGTGGTCGGTCCGCTCAAGGACGCCGACAAGTTCGCCATGGGGTCGCCCGGCTTCGGTCACGAGGCCACCGCCCCAGAGTTGCGCGAGAAGCTCGGGCTGGGGAAGTGACGGGCGCGTGCCTGAAACATCCGCGCCCCGCGGCCCGCTCGCGCGCCTGATCGACATCCGGCCCGGCGAGGGCCAGGCGCTCGCCTGGTCCTGGGCCTACATCTTCTCGATCCTGGCCGCCTACTACGTGCTGCGGCCGATTCGCGACCAGATGGGCGTGGCGGGGGGCATCGAGAACCTGCCGTGGCTGTTCACGGCGACGCTGGTCGGCATGCTCGCCCTGAACCTGCCCTTCGCCTACCTGGTGAAGCGCATGCCGCGGGCGCGGTTCGTGCCGATCACCTATCGGTTCTTCGCCGCCAACATCCTAGCCTTCGCGCTGGCCCTGTACCTCGCCCCGCCCGATTGGGGGATCTGGATCGGGCGGGTGTTCTTCGTCTGGCTGTCGATCTTCAACCTGTTCGTGGTCTCGATCTTCTGGGCCACCATCGTCGACGTGTTCTCGAACGACCAGAGCAAGCGCCTGTTCGGCTTCATCGCGGCCGGGGCGACCGTGGGGGCCATCACGGGCTCGGCCACCACCGCGATCCTCGCCAAGAACGTGCCGACCTGGGGCCTGATGCTCTGCGCGGTGGCGCTGCTCGAAGTCGCGGTGTTCTGCATGCGCGGGCTGGCGTCCCTGTCGGCGCGGCTCCACGCGGTTCCGGGCAGCGAGACCGCCAACGACGGCCAGGACCGCACCATCGGCGGCAGCGTGCTGGCGGGTGTGACCCGCACCCTGGCGTCGCCCTACCTGCTCAACATCTCGCTGTTCCTGCTGCTGTTCTCGGTGACCTCGACCTTCCTATATTTCGAGCAGGCCGGCATCGCCAAGCGGAGCTTCCCGGACCGGGGCGCGCAGACCGCGTTCTTCGCCAGCGTCGACCTCGCGGTGAACGTGCTGACGCTTGGCGTGCAGCTGTTCCTGACCGGGCGGATCGTCAAGCGGCTCGGCGTCGGGATCACCCTGGCGCTGCTGCCGGCCTTCAGCGTGCTGGGCTTCGCCGCGCTCGCGGTCTCGCCCACCATCGGGGTGATCGTCGCGTTCCAGGTCCTGCGCCGGGCCGGCAATTTCGCGATCGCCCGCCCGATCCGGGAGGTCTTGTTCACGGTTGTCCCCCGGGAGGACCGCTACAAGGCCAAGAGCTTCATCGACACCGTGGTCTACCGCCTGGGCGATCAGGTCGGGGCGTGGTCGTTCACCGGAATCCAGGGGCTCGGCCTCGGCAGCACCGGGATCGCCGGGGCGGCGGTGCCGCTGTCGGTGGCCTGGCTGCTCAACAGCCTGTGGCTGGGCCGGGCCCAGGATCGCCGTCGGGCCGCGATGGACGAGCCCGCACCAGACCCCGCTGCCTTGCCCCGCGCCGCGCCGTAATCCGCCGCCGCTGGTGCCGGCGGGGCCGCCGCGTTAAGCGGCGGTTTACCATGCGGCGCGAGATCTCGTGCTCAGCTCCGCCGGAGGGACGAGACGGCATGACGTGTCCGGCACAGCCTGGACCGGGCTCACGAGTCCGCGCCGCGGCTCTGCTCGTCCTGGTGGCCGTCGCCCCGGTGCCGGTCCGCGCGGAGGAGCCGCTGTTCATCCGCATCCGGCCGACGCAGGATGGCGACCGGACCGCCCGCGAGGCCCTTTGGGCGCGTCGGCAGGCCCATGCCCGCGCGGTGATCGAATCCGTCTGCACCGGCTGCCTCGGCGCCTGGAAACCGGAGCCGCCGGTGCCCCCGGCTGCGACCCCCGGTCCCGCGCAGGCCAGGATTGCGGACCTTACTGCGCCGGCAGGGCTTGAAACCGACACCGGCTCCGGGGCATCCGAGCCAGCTTCCGATCCATCGCTTCCCGAGAGGCAACCATGACGCAATCGCATCCGACCAGCGGCGCCGAGCCCGAAGTCGATTGCCCCGTGAGCCTCGAGGTTCTGGGCGAGGTCTACCGGGCCGACGAGTTCGACCTGCCGATGATCCTGGAGCAGATCCCGCCGCTGAAGCGCGCCCAGCTCGCCGCCTACCTCTACGGCAAGAGCCACATGCACAAGCTCGGCCTGAAGGTCGCCCGCTCCTGCGACCGCGACGACCTGATTCGGGTCGCCGGCGAGATTGGCTCGGTGATCCATGGGCAGGCGCACCTGAAGCCGGCCAAGCCGGCCGCCGTTGCCGCCCCCGAGTTGCGCGCCAAGACCCTGCCGGGCCAGAAGAAGGTCAGCCTGGCGGGCGCCCCGGCCAAGCCCGCGATCAGCCTGGGCGGCTCGGCCAAGGTCCGCAACTTCGACTGAGGCGCGCCGCCGGAGGGTACGCCCGCGCGGTGGAACCCTCCCGGCCTCCCGCTCGTGCGTCGCGCGATGCACGCGGCGGCACTGCACGGAACGACACTGCAAATGCTGCGGGGCCGGATGTATGATAGGGTCGGCGTAGCCCGATCGGAGGTTGGCGTGGCGCACTACAAAAGCTTCATGATCGCGCGCCAGGACGCAGCCTCCACGCGATCCGAGACCGTGTTCGACACCTATAGAGACGTGATCGAGCGCAACGGCGGCCGTCTCGACATGATCGAGATGTGGGGCGTGAAGTCTCTGGCTTACCGCATCAAGAGAAACCGCAAGGCGCATTTCGCGCTGCTGGACATCGACGCGCAGCCGGCCGCCATGGCCGAGATGGAGCGCCAGATCGAGACCTCCGAGGACGTGCTGCGCGTCGTGACCCTCCGGGTCGAAGACCCGGCCCCCGAACCTGCTCCGATGGCGGGCTTTCTCGACGATCGGCGGGACAACGACGGTGCCCTCAGCGCGTTGCAGACCGAATTGAACGCCTATTCCCACACGATATTGGACGAGCTGCGGCAGCTGAACGCCTATATCGAAGCGCGATCGTAGGGGAACGCCCGATGAGCGGAGGCGTCTTCGGCGCATTGAAGGATGCCATCCTGATCCTCGATGAAGTCAAGCGCCTCTCGGACAACATTCGCAAACTGGTCGATCGAGTCGAACGCCTGGAACAACGGGTCGGCGACCTGGAAACACACGATGCGGTCGACGCCGTGAAGGGCGATGCCCTGGTGGCGCGCCTCGAAGCCGCGACCCGGATCGCCGCGGCAGAATCCCATGCCAGTCTGATCGAGCGGATCGTCAGGATCGAGGGCGTCGTCCTCGGCACCCCCGGCGATCGTTCGATTTCGCGCCTACCCAGCAAAGATGACCGATGACAGCTCCCACGCATGACAAGATCCTGATCGTCGATTTCGGCTCTCAGGTGACCCAGCTCATCGCCCGGCGGGTGCGGGAGGAGGGGGTCTATTGCGAGATCGTCCCCTTCACGAAGGCCGAGGCCGCGTTCCGCGAGCAGAAGCCGAAGGGCGTGATCCTCTCGGGCGGCCCCGAATCGGTGACCGTCGAGGCGAGCCCCCGGGCGCCGCAACTCGTGTTCGAATCGGGCGTGCCGGTCTTCGGCATCTGCTACGGCCAGCAGACCATGGCGGCCCAGCTCGGCGGCGCGGTCGAAGGGGGGCACCATGCCGAGTTCGGCCGGGCCGAGGTCGAGATCCTGGCCGATTGCCCGCTGTTCAACGGCGTCTGGCACAAGGGCGAGCGCTACCCGGTCTGGATGAGCCACGGCGACCGGGTCACCAAGCTGCCGGACGGCTTCACCACCGTGGCGATCTCGAAGAACGCGCCCTTCGCGGCCGTGGCGGACGCGGCGCGCAACTACTACGCGGTGCAGTTCCACCCCGAGGTGGCCCACACCCCGCACGGCGCCCTGCTGATCCGCAACTTCGTGCGCGATATCGCCGGCTGCTCCGGCGACTGGACCATGGGCGCCTACCGCGAGGAGGCGATCGCCAAGATCCGCGAGCAGGTCGGCTCGGAGAAGGTGATCTGCGGCCTGTCCGGCGGGGTCGATTCGGCCGTCGCCGCGGTGCTGATCCACGAGGCGATCGGCGACCAGCTGACCTGCGTGTTCGTGGATCACGGACTGCTGCGCCTGGGCGAGGCCGAGCAGGTCGTGGCCCTGTTCCGGGACCACTACAACATTCCGCTGGTCCACGTTGAGGCGAGCGGCATGTTCCTGTCGGCGCTCGAGGGCGTCAGCGACCCGGAAGTGAAAAGAAAGACCATCGGCCGCCTGTTCATCGACGTGTTCGAGGCGGAGTCGAAAAAAATCGGTGGGGCGGCGTTCCTGGCGCAGGGCACGCTCTACCCGGATGTGATCGAGAGCGTGTCGTTCACCGGCGGCCCGTCGGTGACGATCAAGAGCCACCACAATGTCGGCGGCCTGCCCGAACGCATGAACATGAAGCTCGTGGAGCCGCTGCGCGAGCTGTTCAAGGACGAGGTCCGGGTGCTCGGCAAGGAACTCGGCCTGCCGGACGCCTTCGTCGGCCGCCATCCGTTCCCGGGGCCGGGCCTGGCCATCCGCTGCCCCGGCACCATCACGACGGAGAAGCTCGAGGCCCTGCGCAAGGCCGACGCGATCTATCTCGACGAGATCCGCCAGGCCGGCCTCTACGACACGATCTGGCAGGCCTTCGCGGTGATCCTGCCGGTGAAGACGGTGGGCGTGATGGGCGACGGCCGCACCTACGACCACGTCTGCGCGCTACGCGCCGTGACCTCGGTGGACGGCATGACCGCCGACTTCTACCCGTTCGACATGGCCTTCCTGGGCCGGGTCGCGACCCGGATCATCAACGAGGTGAAGGGCATCAACCGGGTGACCTACGACATCACCTCGAAGCCGCCCGGCACGATCGAGTGGGAGTGATTTCGGCCTATCCGAGGAAATCCAGAACGACGCTGGAATGCGATGCGGCTCGCTCCGGCAGCTCATTGACAGATACACCGAGCTGATCATATCTGACAAATTGTCGATCGTCCTTTGTCAGATATGACTGATTGCGATGGGGTCTCCGAAAGCGAAGTTGGCCCTTGCGCGGCTCGGTCAGGACATCCGCCTGGCACGCCTCCGGCGCAATGTCGCCGTAGCGGATCTGGCAGTGCGCGCTGGAACCTCGCCCAGCTCGATCACGCGGCTTGAAAAGGGCGAGCAAGGTGTCGCCATCGGTACGCTGGCCGATGTCCTGGTCGTTCTGGGGCTGGTGGAGCGACTGGCCGATCTGATCGATGTTCGCAAGGACGATCTAGGGCTCGCGCTATCCAATCAACATTTGCCGCGCCGGGGGAAGTCGTTCGCGACGAAAGTCCGAAAGCAGAAGGCTCAAGCGCAGGACGATCAACCCCAGCAGGATGTCATGGATCCTGATGGGGCTTCATTCTGATGACGGATTCTGTCGCTCATGTCGCATTGGGCGAAGGCCGGGTATCGGTCGGCCGGTTGCGTTTTACACATGTCGGGCCGAGGCAATTCTCGACATTCTCCTACAGTGCCGCATGGATGGAAAACCCGCGGGCCTTCGCCATACAACCGGATTATTCCCTCGAGGCCGGCCAATTCCACACATCGGGTCAACCCGGAACCATGCGTGATGCGCTGGCGGGCGTCTTCGCCGATGCAGCCCCCGACAGCTGGGGGCGCAGGCTGCTCGAACGCGCTTATGGCAATGGGCTCAGCGAATTCGCTTATCTGACGCTATCCGACGATGCCTGTCGGCAAGGCGCGTTGCGCTTTCTGGACGACAACGGCGCGATCATTCGCGGCAAGGCCGTCGATGCCGTTCCGCGTCTGGTCGATCTGGAGTCGATCACGGCCATTGCCCGCGCCTATGAACAAGGAAAGGACATCTCGGCCAAGGACATACAGGCGCTGGCGGGGGCGGGGGGCTCCGGCGGTGCGCGACCCAAGGCTAATGTCAGGGACGGTGATGCGTTGTGGCTGGCGAAGTTCACCTCGGTCCACGACCAGCAGCCGATCGAGCGCGTCGAGGTTGCGACGCTTCGCCTGGCTGCAACGTGCGGCATCCGCACGCCCGCAGCCCGGCTGGAACTGGCCGACACGCCTTTTCCGGTAGCGCTGATCCAGCGGTTCGATCGACGCGGAAGCGCCCGCATCCCCTATATTTCGGCGCGCACCGCTTTGGGCAAGACCGGGACGGAACTCGGTTCCTATACGGAGATCGTCGATTTCATGCGGGGCTACGCCGCCGATCCGCGGGCCGATTTTCGTGAACTTTTCCTGCGCCTGATCTTCACGATCCTCGTGTCCAACAAGGACGATCATCTCAAGAATCATGGGTTTCTCTATGTGGGGGGCGGGCGCTGGCGATTATCGCCGGTTTTCGACGTGAACCCGGCGCCGGATCGCAACCCGCACCTCGAAACGGCGATCCTGGAGGGCGGTGCGTATGACCGGTCGATCGCCTTGGCGCTGGAAGCCTGCGAATTTTTCGAGCTTCCCGAACGAGAGGCGAGGCAGATGATCCGTGAGACGGCGCGGCGCATTTCAGACGGGTGGCGCGAGGCGTTGCGTCAGGTCGGGGTTTTAGGCGCGTTGGCGCGGGACTATGAGGCCGCGTTCATTCACGATCAGACCGAACTGGCGTTACGTATTTAATCAAATATGACCGATAATAAGGATTTCCTCGTCAGATGTGAATGGCATCTTCGAATGGCGCCGTTTGCCCAGAGCGCTTTCCTCCTGCCAGTCGATCAATTGACGCGGGGCATCGATGGAACCGAGCGGGCGGTGATCCATGTCAAGTTCGCCACCGACAAGACCGAGATTCTGCCGGACTCAAGCCTGAGATCGACGGGTATGCCGATCGGACTGATTCCGCCGCGCACAACCTGTTCATTCCCGATGGCCGGCAAAGAGTTACCGCCTCGCGTTGGTAGGATTCTGAGCGGAAGACTATCGCTCCGCCGGATACATCCCGCCGTTACCGTCCGCTCAGCAACAACTCGGCCGCGATCACCCACATCGTGATCGCGATCACGCCTTCGAGCACGCGCCACGCGGCTGGCTTGGCGAACAGGGGCCGGAGGATCGCGGCGCCGTAGCCGAGCGAGAAGAAGAACGCGACCGAAGCACTCATGGCGCCGGCCGCGAAGGCGGGTTCCCGGCCGGGGAAGCGCGTCGAGATCGATCCGATCAGCAGCAGCGTGTCGAGATAGACGTGCGGGTTGAGCCAGGTCAGCGCGAGGCAGGTCGCGAGCGTCCGCCCGAGGCCGGCGGCGGATCCCGGGGCGGGCTGCAGCACCTCGGTGTCTGCGAAGGCCGACCGGAGGCTGCGCGCGCCGTACCAGATCAGGAAGGCCGCGCCGGCATACAGCATCGCCGGCCGCAGCCACGGGGCGAAGACCACGAGGCTCTTGAAGCTGGTCACGCCCACCAGGATCAGGAGCGCGTCGGAGGCCGCGCATGTGGCGCAGACCAGCGCGACGTGCTCGCCGCGCAGGCCCTGCCGCAGCACGAAGGCGTTCTGGGCGCCGATGGCCAGGATCAGGCCGGCGCTGACGGAGAACCCGGTCAGGAAGACATCGAGCACGCGGTGTCGCTCATCGAAGGTTGAAGGTTCGCGTGGTCATGACCGGCCACTCCGTCGGAGCGGAGACGGCACGGCGCCTTCCGCACGGATTGCTCACGGCGGCGCGCAGAGCACCGGCTCCAGCGCCGCCATCGCCTGCCGGAACGCCGCCAGGTGCAGGCCGTCCCGGAGCGCTCCCGGCTTGGCGTAGCCTGTCTCGCCGTCGCGCAGCGGCGCGAACGGGTCCGCGAAGGTGCATCCGAGGCGGGTGCAGAGCGCGCGCAGCCGGTGCGAATAATCAGGCACGGCCGCCGCATCGAGGAACCGGCCGCTCTCACGGCCGATCGGGGGCAAGGCGGTCACCACCACGCGCGGGCTGACGGCCTGGAGCCGCCTGACGATGGCGTCCACGGTCGCCTCGAACCGTGAGGCCGCCTCGGCGGAGCGCGGTGCGTTCTTGGCGAGGATGTCGTTGGTGCCGATCGTCAGGGCGGCGACCTTGGGCGCGTGGTGGAAGCGCAGCCCGGCGAGGTGGTCGAGAAAGGCGGCAGCGGTGGCGCCGCTGAAGCCGCCGTTGACGAAGTCCAGGCCGCAGGGCCGCTGGCTTCCGGGCTGCAGCTCCACCTGGGAATCGCCGCCCCAGAACACGTAATCGGGTGGCGCCTCGTCCAGGCTGACCTGGACGGCGATGCCGCGCATCACCGCGTAGGCCCGGGCATCCGCGGCGGGCTTGTGCAGGTACCAGCCGGCGAGTCCTCCCAGCGTCAGCAGGACTAGGGCCGCGAGGATCGCGAAAAGGCCCCGCCTCACGGCTCGGCGCCGGCGCGGTCGATCCGCGCCTCGGGCCGCGAATCGGTCGTGGCGTAGTAGGGCTTGATGTCGAGGAGCGGCGTTCCGTCCAGGCAATCGAGCCCGCGGACCCGCAGGGTGTCGCCCGCGCGGGCGATCAGCTCGACCACCGAGAGGGCGATCGGGTTCGGCCGGGCGGGGGAGCGCAGCGCGAAGGTGCCGCGCGGCCCGTCGGCGTGGCGCGGCTGCTGCACCACGAGCCCCCGGGTCGCCTGGTCCATCCAGTAGAGCAGGATGAGGTGCGTGCAGCCGGTGATCGTGAGCAGGCCGGACGCGTAGGCCGGATCGACCTCGACGGTGCAGACGGCGTCAGTCTGCAGGCCGTTCTTCGGGCAGTCCCGGCGCGTCCGCCACGGCGTCCGGAGGCGGCCGATGAAATGGAGGCCGGCGTCGAATGCGGCGGGCAGGTCCGCCATCTCCTCGCCGGGACGGATCCCGAACTCGTCCGCGCCGCTCAAGGAACCTCCGCGCCCTCGCATCCCGCGCCGGTTCTCGGCCAAGCGCCGTCCGGCCGCAAGCCCGGGTCGCGCGCGCACGCTCCGCGGTGTAGATCCGAGCTTGCGACGGGAGGGTTCATGATCGAGCGGGAATTGCGGCCGATGCAGGCCGTGGCGGATGCGGACAGCGCGGTCGATCGCCTGGTCGAGCTCTATGACGGCGCCGCCGACGCCCTGCGGCAGGCGCTGGAGCGGTACCTTGCGGGCGGTCCTCCGCCGGACGCCACCGAGCGCCTCGCGTTCCGCTATCCCGAGTTGCGGATCAGCTATCGCCCCGCCGGCCCGCTGCCGCGGGTGCGCCGCGCCACCGCCAAGCTCCAGGCCGCCGGCACCTACGCCACCACGGTCACGCACCCGGCCTTCTTCCGCCACTACCTCACCCGGCAGTTGCAGCCGCTGATCGACGATTACGGCATCCAGATCGAGGTGGGCCTGAGCGCGCAGGAGATCCCCTATCCCTACGTGCTGGAGGCGGGGCTCGACGCGCGCGGGAGCACCGTCGACGGCGCCGAGCTGGCCACCTACTTCCCGGTCCCGCTGCTGTCGCTGGTGGGCGACGAGATCGCCGACGGGACGTTCGATCTGGTGGATGGCGAGCCGCTGCCTCTGGCCCTGTTCGACGCGGTGCGGGTGGATTACTCCCTGCGCCGCCTGGTCCACTACACGGGGTGCGACTGGCGCGAGGTCCAGCCCTGGATCCTGCTCACCAACTACCACCGCTACGTCGATCAGTTCGTCCGGCACGGGCTGGAGCGCCTGGCTTCCGGCGCGGAGGGGTTCGAGCGGCTGGTGCTGCCCGGCGGCCTGTCGGTGAGCCGGGCGGAGGCCGCCACGGCCGATCCCGCCGCGGTGATCGCCGCCTCGCCGTGGCACCGCCACCAGATGCCGGCCTATCACCTCGTGGCGCGCGGCGCCGACGGCACCATGCAGGGCACGACGCTGGTCAATATCGGCGTCGGCCCCTCGAACGCGAAGACGATCACCGATCACCTCGCGGTCCTGCGCCCGGATTGCTGGCTGATGGTCGGCCATTGCGGCGGCCTGCGCCAGTCGCAGACCATCGGCGATTACGTGCTCGCCCACGCCTATCTCCGGCGGGACCGGATCCTCGACGAACTGGTGCCGCCGGACGTGCCGGTGCCGGCGCTCGCCGAGGTGCAGGTCGCGCTCCAGAGCGCCGCCGCCTCGGTGACCGGCGAGCAGGCGGAGGCTCTGAAGCGCCGGCTGCGCACCGGCACGGTGGTGACCTATGACGACCGCAACTGGGAGCTGCGGTTCAGCCAGGAGCGCCGGCGGATCAACCAGTCGCGGGCGATCGCGGTGGACATGGAGAGCGGCACGGTGGCGGCGCAGGGCTTCCGCCTGCGCGTGCCGTACGGGGCGCTGCTCTGCGTCTCCGACAAGCCGCTCCACGGCGAGATCAAGCTGCCCGGCGCGGCGAACGCGTTCTACGACCGGGCGGTGTCGGAGCATCTGCGCGTCGGGCTGGCGGCCCTCGACGCGCTGCGGGCCGACCGGCACGGGCTGCATTCGCGCAAGCTGCGCAGCTTCGACGAGCCGCCCTTCCGATAACCCGCCGGACCCTCGATACAGTCAAGCTTTCAATATTTTCGTACAATTTTCGCATGACAGCGACTGACTGACACGGCGTATTCAGTCGTCGCGCCGGGATACCTGCGATCGATCGGACGTTGGAAAGTCATACTCCTCGCAAGGATTGGACTTTCTCATGAAGCGCTTTGCTCTCGCATCGACGGCCCTGCTGGCGGCCTTCGCCCTGGTCCCGGCCGGCGCGGATGCCCGCGGCTTCGGCGGCGGCGGCTTCCGGGGTGGCGGCTTCGGCGGCGGTTTTCACGGCGGCGGGTTCGGCGGCGGCGGCCTCCGGGGC
>NZ_VRVG01000148.1:0-12908 GCF_008040085.1 Methylobacterium sp. WL7
ATAGATATAGTAAAAGAAGAGTTATCTCGACGGATTTCCTTAGGTGAAACACATAAGAATATTACAACATGGGCTAATCTACTTGAGGGGTGGCTGAAAGAAGCCCACCCCTACGCCCATAATCTTACTGCGAAGACAATAAGAAACAATCCGGAGATGGGGGCAAAGATCAAGACGGCACTCTCGCTTCATGATCCCGAAAAAATCCCGAAATGAAAATATCGGGCGCGCTTTTTTGGGTTGGATAAACGCGTCAAGTAATGTGCGTCCGCAGACGTCCAGGCGGACACACAAGGACAGCAGCCATGAACATCCATCAGGTTCAGGTGCCGCAGGGAGACCTGTGCGCCCCAACGGGGAAGCTTTGTTTCACGGTTCAAGAGGCGTGCTTCAGCACCGGCCTTAGCCGCTCGACCATTTATCTGCTGATGCAGGATCGGAAGCTACGCTCCATCAAGGTCCGCAACCGCACCCTGATCCCAGCGGACAGCCTTCGAGGTTATCTCAATTCTCTTGAGCAGGAGGCCGCGTAGAAGCATGGCCTACAACGTCAGAACCCCCGGCGCTGGTACGCCGAGGGCTCTGGGAAATGTGTGCTTGGCGGCTGACGATCTCAGAGATAACCCACACCACGTTGACCTTCAAGCGCGCCGGATCACCGCGCGCCTGAAATGCAGCCCGGCCGTCGCCGCAGTCATCGCGGCTCACGCCTACGAACTGCCCGAAAACTGGAGGCGCGCATGAGCGCCCCCACCCTCATCGCGACAGTTCCCAAGAACAATGTCGAAGAGGTCAGGGTCAGCCTGACAACCTTCAACGGGTTCGACCTCGTCGATATCCGAACCTTCGCCCGGTTGATCGGTGCCGGGGGCGAGCCAACGCCAACCAAGCGCGGCATCTGTCTCAGCCGCGACCGCCTGCCTGAACTCATTCAAGCTCTAATCCACGCACAGGAGGGCCGCGCGTCATGCTGAGCCTCGACGGTATTGCTCGCGCCCTCGGTGGCGAGGTTCGTGGCAGTATGGTCCGGGCCCCAGGCCCCGACCACTCCCCCGCCGACCGTAGTTTAGGAGTGTGGATCACTGCCAATGGTGACGACATCACAGTCGACTCGAAGGCTGGTGATGATCCGATCCAATGCAAGGATTACGCCCGCAGTCGTATCGGCCTGCGGGCATTTGAGCCCAAAGCTTCCTCGGCTAAGGCCCGGGATCGCCACCCGGCTGACTCGGTAAAGGTCCAAGGCAAGGCGGCGTCAAAGAAAGCAACCGAAGCCGAGGCCATTGTCATGCCGATCCCGGCCGGACATCAGCCCCCCGATTTTATCTGTTCTAAACTCGGCGGTGCAGCGGCGGTCTACACCTATCGCGACAGTGAAGGCCGTACTCTCGGTTATGTCACCCGCTACAACGTCATTAACGGCAAGACATTCCAGCCCACTACCCTGTGGCGAGTTGGGGACGAACTTCACTGGCGGAAAAAGTCCTGGCCTAAGCTCCGCCCGCTCTATGGCCTTAATCGCCTCGCAGAGCGGCCCAACGCATCCGTTATCGTGTGCGAAGGCGAGAAAGCTGTCGATGCTGCGCAGAAGGTTTTCCCGAATAGCGTGGTGATTACGAGCCCCGGAGGTGCGAACTCAGCTAAGGCCGCGGACTGGTCGTCGCTCACTGGCCGGCAGGTGATGATCTGGCCGGACAATGATGCGCCCGGCCTCAGCTACGCCGTCGATGTCGAGCGCGAGTTGGCTGGCGTCGGCGCCGGTATTGTCACCATCGTCGACGCGATGCGGGTCGCTGCGGTTCGGCCTACCGGCGAGGACCGCAAGCCGATCGATGGGTGGGACGCTGCCGATGGGATCGAAGATGGCTGGCAGCTCGAAGCACTTGCCGCTCTGGTATTGCAGCATGTCGATCGCGTTGAGCCGTCGCCGTCCTACGTCTCCTTCGACCACTTCCGCATGTCGAGCGAAGGGCTAACAACAGAGGTGACCAAAGGTCGGGGCGAGAGTGCCACGACCGAGACCATATGGATCTGCGCGGCGTTCGAGGTGATCGGCCGCGCCCGCGACCCAAATGGTTTTGGCTGGGCTCGGTGGCTGAGATGGCGTGATCCAGACGGGCGCCGTCACGAGCACGCCGTGTCCGATGCCGCATTGCACGGGGATGTGGGCGCCCTGGCTGCAGATCTCGCCGCCCGTGGCCTTGTGATCTCGCGTGCCGGTCGTGGCCCGCTCTGCGACTACCTGAACCGCGTCACAGTTAGGGCTCGAGTTACCACGGTCAGCCGCACCGGATGGCATCTCATCGGTGAGCATCGTGTATTCGTGTTGCCGGATGCGGTGATCGGTCAGCCCGAAGCAGAGACTGTCGTTCTGACGGGCGCGACCGCTGCGCCCTATGCCCGGAAGGGAACCCTGCAGGATTGGCGCGACGGGGTCGGTCGTCTAACCGCCGGGCATGGCCGCCTCGTCTTGGCCGTGTCAGTTGCCTTTGCCGGTCCTCTCGTCGATCTCGTCGGCGGTGAGGGCGGCGGCGTGAACCTCTATGGCCAGTCCAGCCGCGGAAAGACGACGGCGCTGAAGTCGGCGGCGAGCGTCTGGGGCCGCGGCGCCTCGGATCCTGGCTTCGTCCGATCCTGACGGGCGACAGCCAACGCGCAGGAGGCCACGGCTGCGATCGTCACCGACACTCTGCTGTGCCTCGACGAGATTGGGGTGGCGGAAGGTCGGGACGCGGCGGCGGCCGTCTACCAGCTGGCTTCTGGCGTAGGCAAAGGTCGCTCGGCCCGTGACGGTTCGATCCGGGCGCCGATGACGTGGCGGGTGCTGACGCTCTCGACGGGCGAGTTGCCGATGGCGGCAAAGATCGCTGAGGATAAGCAGCGTAAGGCCTACGCAGGTCAGGCAGTGCGTCTGCTCGACGTGCCGGCCGACGCAGGCCGTGGCTACGGGCTGTTCGACAACGCCGGTCCCGACGGGGATCCTGCCCGTCTGGCGGAAGCTCTTCAGAAGGCGGCCTTGTCTGCCTACGGCGAGGCCGGACCGGCGTTCGTCCGCGCGCTCATGGACATGGGTCAGGAGGAAGCCCGCGCCCTTGTTGTCGATCTCGTGGAAAACTTCGTCGCGGAGCACACGCCGCCCGACGCAGATGGGCAGATCCGGCGTGCCGCCGCGCGGCTCGGCATGATTGCTGCCGCGGGTGAGTTGGCGCGGACCTTCAACATCGTACCCTGGGAGGAAGGGGAAGCCGAGGCCGCAGCGGCCCGAGCGCTATCGGACTGGATTGGTTCGCGCGGCGGCACCGAGCCGGCCGAGGTACGCGAAGCTATCACTCAGGTCCGCCGTTTCTTCGAGGCGCACGGTGACAGTCGCTTCGAAACTGCAGACGACCCTGACGCCCGTCCGGTCACGAACCGTGCCGGCTGGCGCCGTGGTCACGGTGACGGTCGTGTTTGGCTCGTGCTGCCAGAGATGTGGAAATCCGAGGTCTGCTCCGGCCTCGACCCAGTGGCGACCGCCCGCATCCTGGCTGAGCACGGAATGCTCAAGCGGGATAAGGCGAAGCTGCAGCGGCCGGAGCGGACACCTGCCGGACAGCTAAGAGTCTACGTCATCACTGCGGCCGTGTTTGACGGAGGCTCTGATGCGATCTGACCTGCGTCTCCGACTGCGTGAAATTACAAAGTCCCTCTCTACTCAGAAAACAGGTGTACCAGGTGTAACAGGTGTACCAAGCCAGCCGTCGCACACGGTGGTACACCCTACTGGTACACCTTCAGCGTCAGAAAAAGATCAACAAAATCAATCTGGTACACCTGGTACACCTTGCTACACCCTCGAAAATGGAGGTGGCGATGCGCGGTACACCTCGCAAGGTGTTACGGCAGGTGTAGCAGGCGGCGTCGCCGCTCCGGTCAATGATCCCGAAGGTTGGTTCGCCCACTTCGAGGAACGCGCTGCGATCCGCGAATACGAGGGCGGGCTCGGCCGCACCGAGGCCGAGCGGTTGGCGCTCGAAGAGACGATCGCTGCGCTTGGGCCGCAGCCTGCCACCATCCACTAGCAACGGGAGATCCGTGATGACGAAGTCAAATACAGCGAGCGCCATTGGGGACGTGCAGGAGGAGCGGAAGCGTCGGGCAGCAGAGGTGCGGCCCTAGCAGCACGCCAACCGCTATTCAGATACCGACGCTGGCTGCGCCTGCATCAGCAGCCTGCTTGACGGTGGCGCCGTTGCGCAGCGCCGTGGCTATGACAGCCGACGCTGTGTCGATTGCCTCAGCTCGCTCATCTCCGAAGTCACGCGTGCTGTTCTTCTCGGAGCCCATTCGGGCATGGTAGTTATCCGGGAAGCGGTTGCTCATGCGTATCTTCAGGATCTCCGTAGCGGCGCGATAGTCATCGTCGAAATTCCCGCCCCTGCGCTGGTTGCGGCCTTCCTGGCCGCGAACTTCGCCCTCGCCCGTTGCAGAGGAGCTTCTCCGAGCGTCACCTCCGCCGGAGAAGAACTGGGTAACCCTGGAGATCAGCCAAATGATGAGGTTCATCGGGGCGTCCTAAGCGGGCAGCAGCGGACGCGCCCCATCGGAGACTACAACGCAGCTCGCTCGACTTCGGACTACGAGGTGCGGCTATGACGCTCGCCGAGCAGAGGGCCGAGCG
Source organism: Methylobacterium sp. WL7 (assembly GCF_008040085.1). Lineage (NCBI taxonomy): Bacteria > Pseudomonadati > Pseudomonadota > Alphaproteobacteria > Hyphomicrobiales > Methylobacteriaceae > Methylobacterium > Methylobacterium sp. WL7. The sequence continues at coordinate 4,661 of NZ_VRVG01000148.1, forward strand.
GATGTTCACTTCATCTGCGCGCGGTCTTCGTGGTCGTCCCCGGCTTGCTGGTCCATCGCTGGTCTCCCTCGCCGACAGGTCAATCGATCGCGGCTCGATACGACCACGCCCATCCACAGGAAGCCGCTGTGGTTAATGGAAGCTTGCGCCGGAAGCGGGACGTCAGCGGCATTGCGGGTGACAGCGAAACCGGGGCGCTCAGCTGGTCGGCCGTTCCTCGCAGGCACATGACAGGGCATAAGCCGACGCAACCCGCTTGATCCGAGTTAGCGGACGTGAACGATGAGCCCTTGGAGCGAATTAATGTCGTCGCCGAACAAAGAGTCGCGGATTATCAACACCCAGAACCGCGCAAATAATCTGTGGGAAATAGAAATCAAATTCTATCAGAGCGAATTGGAAAAACTTAAAAACAAAGTCAACGACAGACTAAGCGATGCTGAGAATAAACAGCTATATAAGAAGATTCATCACACATCAGATTGCTTAGAGTACTGTCAGTCGAAAGTTGAATAATTTTTTTGCAGCTGCAATTGCGCGCAAGTCTAGGCGACGGCAGCCCTGACTTGCGCCGGCGGCTCAATGTCTACAGAGCCTTTAAGCCGATGAGCTTTCGGCCCATGTTATACAGACGCTTATCGTCCTCTTGCGCACATCGAGAAATGTTTGACAGCTTATGATTGTCGCGCTGCCCCATTTTATAGGCCTCAATTGCGGACCCTACATATTTGGCGTCGTCCTTGTTGAAGGCTTCCTTTAGCTCAGCTCGACCCTTCACATCCTCGCCGGTGTTCAGGCTCCAATCTAGATCGTCTTTAACCAGCTTCCAATTTGCGGACATTCGTTCCTCCCGGGCCCTTTTGTGGGGCTGGTGCGAGGATACGCTGGTTTTCGGTTCCGTCGAGTCGAGGGGCGGGTCCGGGCTGCCGGCGACATTGCTGCTACCCGTTGCGGGATAGCCTGCGGATACCATTCGGCCGTCATTATGATCGGTGCGCCCTCAGGCGGCCAAGTCATCGGCCACCCGCACGGCGAAGAACTTGAACGGATCCTCGACCATTCCTTCCTGCGCATCCATCGCGTCCGCGCAGTGCTGGATCTCTATCGGCGTCGAGAGGCGGTGCGTGAAGGTTGCGTTCGGAGCTTCAGCCCGAGCAGTTTCGATCTGACGCTCAAGGTCAGCGTCATGTGTGGCGTGGCAGAACATCCAGGGCTCGCCGTCCATATCGATCGTCACGTAGGCCAAGGCTCACCTCCAGGGTTTCGGGAGGGGCAACGCTGCAGATCGCTATTAGTTGGGCCGGCCTGCTATCCACCGCGACATGAACTTCAACGGACCCACGACGTTCACAGCACCGTCGTCCAACGCGGCCTCGTCCGGCAATAGCGACGCGATCAGTTGCATCAGGCTTGCCCTTTCCTCACCTCGGAAGAGGACTAGGAAGGATCCAAGATCCAGTTCGACCTCTGTCTCGTCCGTTGGGCGATGCAGAACATAAGGCTGCCCCGTACTCAGATCTCGCATCAGGAACCAACGGTCACCGCCTGGACCGACGTGGAACTCCCTCGCCGCTCGTGGCGCCTGCTCAATCATGGCTCTCTCAACGCAAAACTCGAATGCTTGACTGCGGCATATTGGCATAAAAACCTGGGCCAAAATATAACTTAACGCAACAGTGCACAACTATGGACAACGGGCCGGGAGGACGGTCGATTTAAACATCGAGTTCAACGGCTTGCCGCACTGCAGTGTAAGGCCCATCGTCTGGCTACGAAGTGACTGAGGCGTAGCCACATCATGACGAATTCTCTCCGACGAGACGCATTGCTCCGGTTCAAGGTCGAGACAGATCTCGCCCGCGCCGTCGAAACCACCGCTCGGCATCGCGGCCAGACCATGTCCGAGTTCGTGCGCCAGAGCGTTCGCGCCCACCTCGCCCGTCACGGTGTTCGGCTGAGTCCTGACGACGGCCCCCGCACGCCTCCGGCCGCTCCCGCCCTGCGACAGGCAGCTTGAGGATGGCCAGCATGAACGCGATTTCCGCCGTCTCCGTCCGTCACAACCGCCACGACGGCAACGTTGCGCCGTTCGTCAGCATCGGCCGGGTCCGACCCGATCTGCAGCCGGTGCTTCCGGTGACGGCGCGGACCTCAACGCAGATTTCTGCTGAGCGTGATGCTGCCCAGGCTGAGCGTGAGATGCTGGAAGCCAGCCGCGCCGACGTGCTGTTGAACGGCACCTCCGACAACGTGGCCGCCCTCGATCACCGCATCGCCCTCACCAAGATCCAGCTCGACCAGCTGGAGATGCAGCAGCCGCTGCAGTGCTCGCCGAGGCCGAGGCCCAGGCTGCGAACGAGGCCGAGCAGAAACGCCGCAAGGATCTCCACCGCAAGGCCATGAAGGCCTCGGCCGAGGTCAAGAAGCTGGCTGCTGAGTACGTTGACGAGGCTTAGCGACTGGTGCCGTTGCTGGAGCGGATCCGAGAGCGGGCCAAGCTGATCGACGCCGCCAACTTCGCCTTGCCCGACGGTGCCGATCCGGTCCCGCCCGGCGAGCCCCGCTGCAGCTGGAACGGCCGATCGGACCAGCCGCACGCCTCGATTGCCAGCCGCGTGAAGCTGCCCGCCCTCGGGACTGACGCCGGCTACCTCTGGGGCGAGGTCGCCCCGATCTACGGGAGGATCGTCCATGAACCGCACTGAGATCGAGGAAGGCGCCGCCTGGGGGCGTCGTCTCTTCCGCAAGCCCGAGCCGGCTGCATCCGAGCGCAAGCTGAGTTCGGCGGAACGCGTGGCCGCCTGGCTGGCACAGAACCGCGAGGCCGAGGCCAAAAGCACTCAGACCCGCTCGGCCGTCGAGCAGACCCGGCGTGATCTGAACACGCCCGGCTCGGCCTTCACGGTAGGCGCCGAGCGCTATGCCGCTGACGGCTCACGGTGGCAGCGCGTCGCCTGAACGAGATTGCGTGGGTCCAGCCCGCAAGGGCCTCCTGCCCACGCCATTGAGGGCAATGCAGTCAGCCCAACACCGGAAAGCCAGCCTGTCCCTTGCCTGATCCATGGCCATGGAACCGAGGGATGCAAAGGCCGGCACGACTGCTCCCCTGACCAAGCAGGGATCCCGGGAGATCGCGGCGGTGGGGTCACCCCGCTGCGGTCTCCTCCCCGACAGTACGGAGAGCATTCATGGCCACCAAGCCCGACACTGCTGCCCAGACCGACGTGCTGGTCATCGAGACCACGCCCGTCGATCACGGTGACGCTCACGGCATCGGTACCACCGGGCGGGCACCGATTAGGCCCGACCTCTTGCACGAGACTGCTGAGGAGGCTGAGGCCCGCGGCACGGCATGGCGTCGGGTCTGACTACCATGTCAGTTGCCGCCACCGCCTCCACCGCCGTCCCCGCCACCGCAGCTACCACCGTCGCCGGACGAGCCGCCGTGCGAGCAGCTGTGACCACCGGAGGACGAGCCAGGATCCGAGGACGAGTTCGAGCTTCCATAGCTCCCGTCCCATTCCCCGCTGCCACTGTAGGTGTAGCCGACCTGCGGACGCCGATCGCGCATCAGCAGGTTCAGGATGGCCGCCATCAGCGCGACTGCCGCAATGACGAAGACCGCGATCTCAATCGACTGCTTCATGTCCATCAGAACCTCCATCGGTTCGTCGGTCTCATCAACATAACACACTAGCCCCTGCAGCGCTCCGAGCAGCCAGGCAGATGGGACGCAAACGGCACTCCTCAATGGAGGGTGACCGGTCATAATAGGACTCGGGTCCTCTTTTACCCTCCCCTAGGACACGGGTCCGCGCGAGTTCGGCTTGTCCGCAGGTATCAACTTTTACAGCGCGTTTCGCTTCGTAAACTCAAATTAGATTTGACATCGTAGCTTCGAGGAAACCGGCTGTTGAAAGCGAAATCCGCCGCCACTGATGCTGCTGCCGATGCCGCGCTGGTGGTGCCGGTGTCGACGATCGCGCACGCGCTGGATCTGACGACGCGCCGCGTGCAGCAGCTCGTGGCAGAAGACGTGCTGCCGAAGGAGGAGCGCGGACGCTATCCGCTGATCCCGGTGGTGCGGGCCTACATCGCGCACCTCAAGGCCACGCCCGAGATCCCTGCCGGCAACCTCGATCCGTCCCAGGAGCGAGCCCGTAAGGATCGGGCGCTCGCCATCTCGGCCGAAATCAAGAACGACATCGCGACCGGCCGGGTGGTGCTGATCGACGACGCCATCGCGATCATGACTGGCGGCCTGTCCCGGGTGCGCAACAAGATCCTGAGCCTGGCCTCCCGGGTCGCCCCGCGCCTGGTGATGCAGCGGGAGGCCGAGCCGATCCGGGCGCTGCTCTACGACGAGTTGGTGGCAATCCTGGAGGAGCTGTCGGTCGAGCATGACGTGCAGCGGCTGGCTGGTGAGAGCGCCGCCTCGGAGGCTGCATGACCGACCAGCCGAACCCCCAGCCCGTTGCATCAAACGACCCGCCGCGCATCGACGAGACGCTCGGATCCAGTCAGCCTCGCTCGGTGGCGCCAGGATCTATGGTGGGCCTGGCGGCACCGGTCCCATTCCGGAGGCTCAGCGCGACGCGGCGCGCGAGGCGTTCCGGAAGTACTTGATGAAGAAGGTCCCGGGCTACGACGGCGGGGCCATGGTTCCGACTGGGCCGGGCGGGCGGATCCCTGGCCTCGGCGGCGAGACGCCTCGTCTACCCAGTGTCGGCGGCGGCAGCGAGCCACCCAGCGGCTACACGGGCAACGATGGCCGCCGCGCCGCCGGTAGCCGCATGTCTGGCTCGGGTCGCGAGAACGTCGCCTCCTGGATGGAGTTTTTCCGCCGCCCCACCGACAAGGGCGGCATGGGCTACACTGAGGAGCAAGCCCGCGGCCAGGTCGCGATGATGCAAGGCGAGTCGGGCTTGAACCTGAACCCGGCTTCAAAAGGCGATCACGACCGTAGCGGCGTCCCCCATGCCTTTGGTACCGTGCAGTGGAGCGATGCCAAGGGCAATCAGCGCTTCCCCCGGCTTCGCGCTCTGGGCGCCGAGACGGGCAAGGACTGGACGGATCGCTCGGTGCAGCAGGAGATGTACCGCCGCGAGATGATGGGGGCCTACCGCAGGGTCTACGATCGGATCCGCGGCGCACAGAGCGGCGAGCAGTCGTTGTGGACGGGCATCACCGGGTACGAGAACCCGCGCGAGCACAGCCTCGCCTACGGGATCCGGAAGCCCTTCCTCGACCGGTTGCGCCGACAGGGCGTCGAGGCGCCGACGGCCCGCACGCCGGGCCTGCCGCGCCCCGAGATTGGCCAAGCCGACGGTGAGGGCTGGGCGTCCCGGGAGAAGGCTAGGAAGGCGTTCGAGACGATGCAGCAGGGCGAAGGCCGCCTCGATGCTTCCGCCGGCCGTGCCGGTGTCATGGGTGGCACGAAGGTCGAGGCGACCGGCAGCGTGTCGGTGCTCGTTCAAAAGCCCGGGCCGGACACCAACGTCCGCACCTCAGCCTCCGGTAATTTATTCAAAGACGTTGTTTTGAGCCGGGGGCGGACGATGGCTCCTGCAGAGCGGACGTGATGGCGTGCAGCGCGGTCAGGCCGCCAGAGCGACCTGAGCTACATTCTTTCTAATTGGCAGATACGCGACCGGCGCTCTAGTCTGGTCCCGTACTACCAATGTCCAAAGATCATCCGGCCGGTTTTCGGCCGTCTCTTCGGCCACTTCGAGGATCACATCCAGAGCATCGGCTAGAGCTTGTTTCAGATTAACCGCTTCGAAGCCGTTGTTATCTCGGACAGCTTCCTCGCCATTCTCGAAATCGAAGTAGAACCGCATGGGAATTGGACCCTCTGCTCGAAGAGGCTGCCTCGCGCCCGATCTCGGCGCATAATGATATGTTAACAAATTTGGTTAACGAATTGTTAACTCGCCTAGAGTTGGACGTGCCTTTCTGTACAGACCCACGGGCGGCGGATGGCGAAGGCGGAGTAAAAGCTTGAAGCACAAATCGCCCGCTTTTAAAGTAATTTCTAAAAATGTACCTGAATATAGTCAAATCGTACCTGCTATGAACAAATTGCACTAGAGGCATACGCGCAACTCGCCAGCGCGCAAATAGGAGCCTATAGGCTGCTTAGCAGCCCAGTATCGGATCGGAACACATGTCCGAGAAAGCCGACAGCTCAGTTTACCAGTTCGTCGTATACGATCCGCCTGCACCGGGCCTTCCATGGCTAACGGTATGCTTAAGCCCAAGCGGTGAGGTGATCGAAGCGGAAGCTTGGACCTCTTTCGAGGAAGCTCAACGGATGACAGAGAAAGCCGCGCAGCTGGTAGCGGAGTCCGTTGACGATGAGTTGCACGGCCGCTTCGCTTTGCGCAGGGCGCGATCACAGCACTGACCGATCCACCATCTTCCGCAAGGCGCAGGCGGACTGAGCTTTCTGGAATCGTGGGGCCGCTCGCGGGAATATCAGACATTCCTTCCGACAAGACCTCAGCCCCGCCGGCAGACGCCGAGCGGGGTTTTTTCGTCTCGGGATCGTGACACGATCCGCGCACGGGTGCCGGTATGGTGCCAAAGTTGAACCTCCAAATTCGACAGCCCGAACTTCAGCCCGCCCGGTCCGCCGGCGCGGGCTTTTTCGTGGCCTGGGCTTTGCCATGGGCGTCGGCTCGTCGAATGAGACCCCGAGCTAACTTGCGGCGCGCGCCTGACGGGGTGCGTCGCCTCTTCCGCGACGTGGTCTAGGACTAGGGGCGGCAGATGGCGAAGGCGGCTGGGGGCTAAGCGTCTGGCAACCTGCTCAAGGACGTGGTGCTGCAGCGCGGGCTGACGGCGGTGAGGGCGGATGCGGGGCAAGGCTTACTGGTCTGATGTGCTGACCCTACTCGGCTCTGACTTGGTTACCGTAGGAGAGCATGCGATGGTGTGAGATGACTAGCATTGCAATCAGGTATCGCGTCCAAGCGGATGCCAGTGGCTTTGAACCTTCGCCTTGGACCTGGGCGATTTATGAAGCGAAGCGCGAACTGCCAATCATGCAGTCTACTGCTACCTTCGTCAGCCGCGCTTCTGCTAACGCCGCTGGTAAGCAGGCGTTGGCAAAGCTGCGGTTGGAACAGCAGCGATCGGCGTCACGAGACCGCGCTGGCATCTAAGAGCAGCTCAGAGTGCGGTGACTCATCTAACAAGTCAGCCGGTTCGCCGGCGCGGGCTTTTTCATAGCCTTGCGTCCGTCACCGGCGCCGCGGCAGACTCATGTCGATCTCGGGCGTGTTGATGATGGTCACGCCATCCTCTAAGCCGGAGCCGGTCGGCTTGAACGTCACGTCGAAGGTGCAGCTTGGCTTGGCGAGGGCCGCGAGGCAGTTGCACGGACCGATCAGCTTCTCCGCAATCGCTTCCGTCGTCTCGCCGCCGAGGCCGGAAGCGTCCAATCGCAGTTGCTGGCCATCTACCGTGGCCTCGCAGATGAACCCGCCAGGCCCGGGATCAACGCACCGGATGCCGCGGACCACGACCGTCTCGTCGCGGTGAGCTTTCGGACCGGCAACCAGTTGCTGCACGCCGACCGCTACCTTGCCGGCAGCCTGTGCCCCACCGGCAGCGACGACGAAGGCCAGGGCAGCGAAGGCGGTGCGCATTTAAAGTACTCAGTATTATTCAGGAGTGCGACGAGTAAATTATCCGTAGCCTAGCGTTGGAACCGCGGCGTTGGTCCGGCTGCGTCATTGGCTTGCTGCTGTAATTGCACCTGCGATGAGACAAAAAGTGAAAGCGATTTGTAAAAAGCATAATATGTAGCGCCTAGATCGCGTGAAAACTGATAAGATGCTTGCTGCCGGTCTGGGGATAGGGTTCCCCAGACCGAACTAACATAGTTGTATCTAGATTGCTCGTCGCGCACGCAATTCGCGACCATCGCTCTATCGTTCAATGTCGCGCACGCGCGGTCGACATCGTGCGACGGAACAGGAACCGCATCTGCGGCCAAACCGGGTAGCGGCATCAGAATGGCGAAGTAAACGATGGCAGCGAGGGCTGGGCGCATGGCGTAAGATACCTCGTCCAATAACGGTGTCGAGAGGGCGGCAGCTTGTCTAAATCGACATTGTCCGACGTCATCACCTGTGGGACAGAATGAGGGTCTTCACGAACGGAGGATGGCTGGTTCATCGTAGCCCCTGAGGAGCGAAGATGAAGCAGACATCCGGACCGGCCAAGAAGCCGGCAGAAGCGT
>NZ_VRVG01000149.1:0-12861 GCF_008040085.1 Methylobacterium sp. WL7
AGGAACACCAGGGCCAGCGGCGCCGTCGCAGCCTCGCCTATCTCCAGGCGGCGCCGCTGGCCCTGGTGTTCCTGGTCTTCCTGGTGGTGCCGCTGCTGCTCACCGCCGTCGTCTCGTTCTGGGAGTACAACGAGTACGCGATCACCCCGGCGCTGACCCTGCAGAACTACGCCGACCTGTTCGACGGCTGCCTGTCGGCCGACCTCTGCACCACCGTCCGCACCTATCTCTCGACGCTGAAATTCGTCGCCCTGACCCTGGCGATCACCCTGCCGCTGGGCTTCTCCATCGCCTACTTCCTGGCGTTCCACGTCCGCTCGGACACGGTGCGGATGGGCCTGTTCCTGCTCTGCACGATCCCGTTCTGGACCTCGAACGTGATCCGCATGATCTCGTGGATCCCGCTGCTCGGCCGCAACGGCCTGGTCAACGACACGCTGCGCAGCCTCGGGCTGATCAAGGCGCCGATCGAGGGCCTGCTCTATTCCGACTTCGCGGTGGTGCTGGCCTTCGTGCACCTCGACACGGTGTTCATGATCGTGCCGATCTTCAACAGCCTGGCGCGGATCGACCGGTCGCTGATCGAGGCGGCGCGGGATTGCGGCGCGTCCGGGTTCCAGACCCTGTGGAACGTGGTGCTGCCGCTGACCAAGCCCGGCATCGCCATCGGGTCGATCTTCGTGGTCACGCTGGTGATGGGCGACTTCGTCACGGTCGGCATGATGGGCGGCCAGCAGATCGCCAGCGTGGGCAAGGTGATCCAGGTGCAGATGGCCTACCTGCAATTCCCGGCCGCCGCCGCCAACGCGGTGGTGCTGCTCGCCGCCGTGCTTCTGATGATCCTCGGGCTCACCCGGATGATCGACCTGCGCAGGGAACTCTGAAGATGGACCGGCCGCGCGGCTTCGCCTTCTACGGGCTCGCCGGGATTTTCTGCCTCTACGTCCTGTTCCTGTACGGGCCGACGCTGACGATCCTCGCCTTGAGCTTCCAGGGCCCGTCCGGCGGCCTGACCTTCCCGATGAACGGGGTCTCGACCCACTGGTTCGCCAAGCTGTGGGAGGGGGTGGGGGTCGTCGACATCTGGGCGGCGCCGGGCTGGTCTTCGCCCTGGCGGTGTCGAGCCTGATCGTGCCCTCGATCGTGGTCTCCCTCGGGATCGGGCTGGAGTTCCGGCTGCTGGACGACGCGGTCAAGGCGCTGGCGGACGCCACCGGCTGGGGAGTCCTGCAGGACCACGGCACGTTCATGGGCCTCTTCACGTCGGCTTTGGGCGCGCACCTGACCTGGACGCTGCCCTTCGGGCTGCTGATCATGTTCGCGGTGTTCAACCGGTTCAGCCCCGCCTACGAGGAGGCCGCCCGCGACCTCGGCGCCACCGGGGCGCAGACCCTGCGGCACGTGGTGGTGCCGATCCTGGCCCCGGCCCTGGTCGGCGTCGCCCTGTTCGGCTTCACCCTGTCCTTCGACGAACTCGCGCGCACCAGCCAGGCGATCGGCGGCCGCAACACCCTGCCGTTGGAGCTTCAGGGCCTGACCACCACGGTGACGACCCCGGAGATCTACGCGCTCGGCACCACCACGACGGCGTTCTCCGCCCTGGTGATCGGCACCGCGCTCGGTTTGACCGTGTGGCTGCAGCGGCGCCGGGCCCGGCGGGCGCTCGCAGGGCTGCGGCCGTAAGGGGGGCGGTTGGACGGGCGGTCTGTTGCCGGTTGAAGCGCGGCCCTTTCCCGGACGCCTGGCCCGGACGCCTGGAACGTTAGTGGACGGCGATCCGGGACCCAGCACGCCATGTGCCGCGCAGCGGCACCATCGAGAAGCAGCGTTGCCGCGAAGGGACGCTTCGCGTCGTCCTGTCCTGGGTCCCGGGTCGCATTCCGCTGACGCTGCATGCGCCCGGGAAAAGGAGCGGTGCGCGCATGGCGACGCTCTGCAAGTCAGTTTTCATGGAGCCAGCATCTGCGACCATCACGCGTCAAGCTTGGCAGCTTTCATCCGCTCGGCGTGGTGGGCGCGCAACGCGGCGAAGACTTCAACGGCAGGAATCGCCGGCCGGGGATCGTCCAGCGCCTCCTGCACCGTCAGCCGGAGGAGGACATCGAGCACCGCGCGCTCCCAGATCGTAGCGTGCCCCTGGGTCGCTTCGCTGCGCTCGCGATGACGGCGCGGAATGCGTACCGACCGATCCAACCGGATCACCGGTGAGACCGCCAATCGGCCTCGGGCATGCCGACCCGCGATGCTGCCAAGGTGCGAGCGACAGCGCACCGAACATTGCCAATCCGCCCCCACCCGTGTATGCGCACCGCGCGCCCTCCGACACCCTTGGAGGCAGGGGCGCACCGGGAAGGTCACAGCCGTCCGCGTCGGGCGGCTTTTTCCGTTTTCCGGGTCCAGCCAGCATTTGAAGGATCACGCCATGAGCGCAGTCAAGACGCTTGAGGCCGTGGCACGCGACCGGGTCGGCAAGGGGGCCGCCCGGGCCGTTCGTCGCCAGGGTCAAGTTCCCGCCGTCGTGTACGGAGGCGGCCAGCCGCCGCAATCCATCGCCATCGACCTCGTCCGCGCCCGCACCCTGATCTACGCCGGCGGGTTCAAGACCACGCTGTTCGAGATCAAGGCCGGCGGCAAGACCGTCCGGGCGATCCCGCGCGACTTCCAGCTCGACCCGGTCTCCGGCGTCCCGCTGCACGTCGACTTCCTGCGCGTCGTCTCCGGTCAGACCGTGACCGTCGAGGTGCCGGTGCACTTCATCAACGAGGACGCGGCCCCCGGCATCAAGAAGCTCGGCGGCACCCTCAACATCGTCGCCCACACCCTGACCCTCGAGGTCGCCCCGGACCAGATCCCGGACGCGATCGAGGTCGACCTGACCGGTCGCGAGATCGGCGACGTGATCCACGTCTCCGACGTCAAGATCCCGGCCGGCACCCACACGGGCGAGCCCACCGATCCGGTGGCCAACATCGTGCCGCCGACCGTGCTGGGCGCCGAGGTCGAGGCCGAGGAGGCCGCGATCGCCGAGGCGCAGTCCGCCGAGGCCGCCGAGGAGAAGGCTGCTGAGGAGAAGGCCGAGGAAGAGGCCGAGGACGCCGAGAAGAAGGACGGCGAGGAGGCCTGAGCCCCGTCGCAATCCCTGTCGCGTCGAGAGCCCCGGTCCCCGCCGGGGCTCTCTTCGTTTCCGGGGGCTCATCGCCAAGTCCATGGGTTTCCAAAGGGCTCAGCCCTTTGGCGGGGTATCGGGGCAGAGCCCCGATGGACCAGGGCTCTGCCCTGGACCCGCAAAAGGTCTCGGACCTTTTGAAACCGGGACTGTCCTACGGATACAGCCGCGACCGGCTCCAGCCGTCGCCGTCCCGGGTGAACCGGACCCGGTCGTGCAGGCGGTAATCGCCGTTCTGCCAGAACTCGAGCGACACCGGGGCGATGCGGAAGCCGGTCCAGTGCTCCGGCCGGGGGATCGGGCCGTCCTCGTAGCGGGCGGCGAGGTCCTGCACCTCGGCCATCAGCGTGGCGCGATCGACGAGGGGGCGCGATTGCCGGCTGGCGATGGCGCCGAGCCGGCTCTCCCGGCGGCGGCTCTCGAAATAGGCGTCGGCCTCCGCCGGCGTCACCGGCGAGACCGGCCCCCGGGCGCGGACCTGCCGGCGCAGGCTCTTCCAGTGCAGCACCAGGGCGGCCTGCGGGTTCTGAGCCAGCTCCTCGCCCTTGGCGGATTGGAGGTTGGTGTAGAACACGAAGCCGTGCGCATCGAAGCCCTTCAGCAGCACCATGCGCACGTCGGGCAGCCCGTCCGACCCCGCGGTGGCCAGCGCCATGGCGTTCGGGTCCTCCGGCTCGGCGGCCTGGGCCTCGCGCATCCAGGCGTCGAACAGCGCGACGGGGTCGTCGCTGAGGGTAAAGTCCGAGGTCGGGGCAACCGCGCCGGCGCTCGGGTCATCGGTCCTTAACTGATCCACGGCAAGACTCCTGCCTGCCGCGTCCAGGGCCTGAGGGGGCCACCGACATCGGCATGTTCGGTCGAGCGGATAGCCCGTCGTGAGTCAGGTGTAATGCGGCGATGCGCGTGTAAAGAGCCAAGCCGACGGTTGCGCGCCCCTGTGGCGATGACGGCCGTGTCGCTGGCGATGCTCCTGTGCAGCTGCAGCCAGCCGCTGCTGGTGTTCCGCGGCGAGCCCGCTGCGGCGAACCCGCCCGTGGCCGAGGAGCCCGTGGTCACCGGCAGCATCGAGAAACGGCCCGCGAGCTTCGGCAGCGACCTCGGCGAGGAGGATTGGCGGCGCGCCCGCGCGGCGCTGTCGGTCGCCCTCGATCCGCAGGGCAACGGCCGGCCGGTGAAGTGGGACAACCCGGAGACCGGGCTCCACGGCGCGGTCAACCCGACCGGCCTGCCTTACGTGGCCGACGACCTGATCTGCCGCAACTTCCTGGCCTCGGTGATCGGCCCGGGCCGCAGCCGCTTCGTGCGCGGCACCGGTTGCAAGCCGTCCGGCGGCCATTGGACGCTCAAGCGGGTCCGGTCCGCCGGGTCGGAGCGATCCTGACGCGCGCGCGTCGCTCCTGACGTCAGACGGGAGCGGGACCGTGCAACCGGCAGCGGAAGCGTCGATCCCGCATGTCCCGCGCGGGTTTTGACGATCCCGCATCGCGTTCGGAGCGTCCGTACCGCTGTGAGCGACGCTTTTGGCGAGCGGGCGCCAATACGCATCCCCTCGCTCGGTGCGCGGGGAGAAGGGAACCCGCGCTTCGTTCTGGGTCTGCGAAGCCCCTTTCCTGCACGGGCGCAGGACTACCGCACCGGAGAATGGGCCCGTCGCGACCTGGGGAGGCGCTACGGACCCGTACGATCGCCGGAAACGGCTCGCGACCCGTGGGCCGAACCCGTCCTCAGTACGGGTAGCCGTAATACGGCCGCATGCGCAGGCGCGGCTGGGCGGCCGGCGGGGTGGCGGCGCGGGCGGCGGCCTCCGGATCGTAGGCGCGGATATACGGGTCGAGAGCCGGATCGCGGTAATTGCCGTTGTTGACCCCGGCGGAGCGGTCGTTGCCGCTCAAGGCCGCGTAGGGCGAGAGACCGCTGCCGCTGTCGCCGCCACCGCCGCCACCGCCGCCCCAGGCGAAGGCCGCGCTCGGGAGGCCGATGAGCAGAGCCGCCGCCAGCGGCATCGTCAGCGTCTTGCGCGTCATGTCGTGTCTCCGCATCACATATACTGCCGAACCGTTCAGCCGATCCGCGAGTTCCCGAACGGCCCCGGGGATCACCGCGCGGCATGGTATCACGGCTGCGTAACGGTGGGTTATCGCGATGCGGTCGAGGCAGGCTCCCCCGTTCATCAACAGACTCCGCCGCGGATTAACCGCCTGGCGCGGTGAACCGGCGGCCAGACTTGTTTGATCGTGCTACAGAGCGATAGCATTCGTGCGTGCGACATCCGTATCGGCGGCTGTCTTCGCGCTCGTTCAGGATCTGGATTCGCGGTGAGCGTCGCTACGGGATTCGACACGCCGCGTGGGTGCGTCTGATGGAGCGGGCGATCGGAGGCGCCGACGGGCCGGCCGCCGGGGTCGGCCGCGGGCCGGTCTGGCCGGAGCCCCGGGCGGTCGCCCCGCGCCCGGTCATGCTGCGGATCGCCGTGCGGCTCGACCGCCGGACCCTGCGCGGCTGGCACATCCGCCTCCTCGACCAGCTCGGACAGGGTCTTGGCCGGCGCGTCCGGGTCGCCTGGGTCGCGGGCGAGCACGGGCTGCCGCCCAATGCCGAGTTGCTGTTCCGCCTGGAGGCGGCGATCCACGGCCTGCCCCGGCCGGGCCTGGCCACGCCGGCCGAGCCGGTGGCGCTGGCCGCCTACGGGGCGGACGCCCCGGCGGAGGACGCCGACCTCGTCCTCGACCTGTCGGGCGGGCCGGACGATCCCGCCGTCACCGGCCCCCCGGTCTGGCGGCTCGATTTCGACGGGATGCCGGGCGAGGCCGGGCTGCTCGCCGCCCTGTTCGCCGGCCGCGCGCCGGTGGCGGCCCTGCGCGGTCCGGACGGTGCCCCGGTGGCGGTCGGGCGCCTCGGCGCGGAATCCCACACGGTGATGCTGGCCGCGTTCGAGGATTACCTCGCCCGGACCATCACGCTGATCGCCGCCGCCCTGGACGGCGCCGCCTCGACGCACCTGCCGGACGGGTCCGGGGCGGCGCTGCAACCGGCGTCGCGCTTCGACCTCGGCGGCCTCGGCGTCAGCCGGCGCGCCGCCAGCGGCCTGGCCCGGCAGGTCGCCCGCCGGCTCTACGCGCTCTGCTTCCACCGCCCGCAATGGCGGGTCGGCTGGCGCCGCGTCGTCGGGCCGGACCTGATCGACCTGCGCCGCCACCCCGAGGGCGGCTGGACCGACCTGCCCGACGACGGGCGGCGCTTCTACGCAGACCCGTTCGCGATCGCGCATGGCGGGTCGGTCACCCTGTTCGTCGAGGAATTCGACTACCGCCGCGGCAAGGGCGTGATCTCGGCCCTGGGCTTCGACGCGTCCGGGCCGCGCGGCCGCCCGGAGCCGGTGCTGGAACTCGACACCCACCTGTCCTACCCGTTCGTGTTCGAGGCGGACGGGGCGGTCTGGATGATCCCGGAATCCCACGCCTCGGGCACGATCGACCTCTATCGGGCGACCGCCTTCCCGGGGGGCTGGGTGCACGAGGCGGTGCTGGTCGACCACGTGGTGGCGGGCGACGCCACGCTGCTGCACCACGACGGGCGCTGGTGGATGTTCGCCACGGTCCGGGCGGGCGGGGGCAGCTATTCCGACACCCTCCACCTCTGGCAGGCACCGCATTTCCGCGGCCCCTGGACGCCGCATCCGCGCAACCCCGTGCTGATCGATGTCGGCTCGGCCCGGGCGGCGGGGCCGATCGTGGCCCGCGACGGCGCCCTGATCCGGCCGGTGCAGGATTGCCGCCAGGGCTACGGCGCGGCCCTCGGCCTCGCCCGGATCCTGCGCCTCGACGGGGACGGCTACGAGCAGCGGGTGGAGACGCGCCTCGGCCCCGGGGCGGCCTGGCCCGGCTCTCGCCTGCACATGCTGAGCGCGGCCGGCGGCTTCGAGTTCATCGACGGCTCCCGCCGAGCCCGGGCGCGGCTGCTGGGGTGACCCGAGCCGAGCGGCGGCCTGTTGAAGAGATGCCTTCAGGCCATCCCTGCGTCACGAAGCCCGACGGTCGGCCCCATCCTCCGGTTCGAAGCTGAGCGAGAGCCGGACTTCCTTCACGGCCGGCCACAGCGTCATGTCCTCCTGCCTGATCAAGCCCGCATCGATCAGGGCCCGGACATCGTCGTGGACCCGGCGATAATCGCGATCCAAAGTCTTCGCCAGCGCCCGGATCGACCGCGCACTGCCGGACTTGAACAACGCTTCGAGCAGAGCCACGCGCTGGTCCGAGATGACGCTCTTGAAGGTCTTCAGGTCCTTGAAGATCAGGACAGGCTCCGCCGGTGTCAGATCACCCGCTTCCACCTGCTTCCAGCGCTCGATGAAGCGGCGGCCCATATCCTCGGCCGAGCCGCCGATGCCGATTTTGACATGATCCGTCACAATGCGCCTCCGCGTAAGAGCGAGACTTCGGCCAGGAAATCGGCGACGAGCCGTTCGACGGATACGAACGTGTAAGCCGTCTCGGTGTTGAAGCGATGGACGTGATCGCCCTTTCCGGCCTCGTTGTCGTAGGCAACGATCCGGAACCCGGGCCGTCCATAGAACAGCGAATATTTGAAGCCGTGCGTTGAGCCCCGTACCGGTTGCGGCACCTGCCATATGCGCAGCTGGAGGATCGCGCCGTCGGGATAGACGAGCTTCTCGTCGAAATAGGAGATCGCGCCCGCCACAGCTCGATGGCCCACGTATCATATGGCCCATTCGACATATGGCATCAATGCCACAGGCTCAAGCGAGTCGGAGCCTGCTGCTCGGCAAGCGGCGCGACCGGCCGGGTGCAGCTACTCAACGCTGTGCGCGCCCTCGACTGACGAAGGTCGGAAATCTTGGCTGTTCGCGATCAAGCCGCTCAGGATAGGCGGGACGACACGTCCATGCGCTGATGCAGGATGCGGATGACATCGATCCCGGCATCCGTCTGCCGGTAGAAAATGACCTGCGATCCGACCGCGTATTTGAGATAGCCGGCGCCGATCTCGACGGCGCGGCCGACCTTCGCGCCGGTAGCGAGCTCGCCGGCCGCGTCCACGATCGCCTGATGGTAGCGATCGGCCTGGTCCGGTGACCACCGGCCGAACGTGTAGCGCCAGATTTCTTCCAAGTCGGCGCGGGCTTGGGGGGTGAACCGGGCGCGGGGGCTAGCGCCCATACTTGGCCCGCATCTCCTGAAGGAAAGCGGGGCTGTCCAGCTCCGCCGCGGGACCGGACTCTTCCCCGGCGATAAGGGCTGCTTGAAGTGCGGCGACCTTCACCTCGTGCTCTTCGAGCAGGCGCAGGCCCGCGCGGACGACCTCACTGGCCGATCCGTAGCGCCCGTCGGTGACCTGACGATCGATGAACCCGACGAAATGGTCCCCGAGCGAGATGGATGTGTTCTTTGCCATGGCAGCCTCCTGATACCAGAAGATACCATATTTTGGTACACGGCGCGCAGGGGGCCGAACGACCCCCTACAAGCCCGCATCCCCGTCGGCCCGAAAACCCGCTTGTGCCGATTGGCACCCCCGCGCATCTCGCATCGCGGCGCCGCGCGCGCTAAGCCGGGCCTGCGCCCACGAACCCGAAGCCATCCGCCGAGAAGACCTGCATGGCGAGTCCCGTCGAACATGCGAGCTTCCTGCCGCCGGTCCTGACCTTCCTGGCGGCCGCGGTGATCGGCGTGCCGGTGTTCCGGCTGATCGGCCAGAGCGCGGTGCTCGGCTACCTGGTGGCCGGGGTGCTGATCGGCCCGTCCGGCCTGTCGCTGATCGCCGAGCCCGACACCGCGGCCAGCGTCGCCGAGATCGGCGTGGTGCTGCTGCTGTTCATCGTCGGGCTGGAGCTGCACCTGTCGCAGCTGGTCTCGATGCGGCGCGACATCTTCGGCCTCGGCGCGGCGCAGCTCGTGGCCTGCGCGCTGGTGCTCGGCGGCGTCGGGCTGGCCGCCGGGCTCAGCCTCGGGGCGGCCTCGGTGATCGGCATCGCGCTGGCCCTGTCGGCCACCGCGGTGGCGCTGCAGCTCCTGGAGGAGCGGGGCGACCTCGGCAGCGCCTATGGCGGGCGCGCCTTCGCGGTGCTGCTGTTCCAGGACCTCTCGGTGGTCGGCATCCTGGCGCTGATGCCGCTCTTGGCCACGGCGGGCGGCGGGGCCGGCGGCCCCTGGCTCGGGGCGGCGGCGATCTCCACCGGCAAGGCGGTGGCGGCGATCCTGGCGGTGGTGCTGGTCGGCCGCTACGGCCTCAACCCGTTCTTCCGGCTGCTGGCGGCCAGCGGCGCCCGCGAGGTGCTGACCGCGGCGGCGCTACTGGTGGTGCTCGGCACCGCGCTGCTGATGGAGCAGGTCGGCCTGTCGATGGCGATGGGCGCGTTCCTGGCCGGCATCCTGCTCGCCGAATCGAACTTCCGCCACCAGCTCGAGGCCGAGATCGAGCCGTTCCGCGGCATGCTGCTCGGCCTGTTCTTCATGAGCGTCGGCATGTCGATCGACGGCAGCCTGGTGCGGGAGGTCTGGCCGGCCCTGTTCGGGGCGACGCTGGGGGCGATCCTGGTCAAGGTCGCGCTGGTCGCCGGCCTGTTCCGGCTGTTCGGCTCCGACACGCTCGGGGCGCTGCGCGGCGCGGCCGTGCTGGCGCCGGCGGGCGAGTTCGCGTTCGTATTGCTGCCGCAGGCGGAGGATCTCGGGCTCACCGGCCCGACGGCGACGCGGTTCGCGGTGGCGCTGGCCGCGCTCACCATGCTGATCGGGCCGATCGCCGCCAAGGGCCTCGACAAGCTGATCGAGCGCCGCACCGCCCGCGGGCAGCCCGACGTGTCGGAGCCCTCCGCGGAGCTGGCCGAGAGCGGCGAGGCCCGGGTGCTGGTGATCGGCTTCGGCCGGTTCGGGCAGGTGCTGACCCAGGTGCTGCTCGCCGAGGGCATCCCGGTCACCGTGATCGACAAGGACGTGGAGCAGCTGCGCGCGGCCTCGCGCTTCGGCTTCCGGATCTATTACGGCGACGGCACGCGGCTCGACGTGCTGCGCGCCGCCGGGATCGGCCGGGTCGAACTGGTCTGCATCTGCGTCGACGACCGCGCCGGGGCGCTCAAGATCGTCGACATCGTGCACGAGGAATTCGCCAGCGTGCGCACCTTCGTGCGCGCCTACGACCGCCTGCACGCCGTCGAGCTGATGAATCGGGACGTCGACTTCCAGATCCGCGAGACCGCGGAATCCGCCCTCGCGTTCGGGCGGGCGGCGCTGGAGGGGCTCGGCCTGTCCCCGGAGGTGGCCGCGGCCCGGGCCGAGGACGTGCGCAAGCGCGACATCGCCCGCCTGGTGCTGCAGCAGGCGGGCGCCCTGCCGGACGGCGCCGGCTGGATGCGCGGCGCCGCCGCGGGGCTGAAGCCCGAGCCGCTGACCGAGCCGGTCCGCCCGGCGCGCGCCTTGAGCACCGAGACCCGCGACCTGATCGGCAACGACCGGCGCGAGGCGGCCGAGCGGGTCCTCGACAAGCCCGCCCTCGCCCCGCAGGAGCCCGACGCCCCCGGAGCCGACGGCGAGGGTGAGGCCGAGCCGGAATCCGAGCTGGAATCCGAAGGCAGCGCCCGGGATGCATGAGCGTCCCGATGCCTGACGGCCTGCCCCCGGCCCCGGCGGGCCGGTTCGTCAGCGGCTCGATCCTCCGGCACGTGGTCGTGATGGCCGCCACCGGCTCCGTGGGGCTGATGGCGATCTTCGTGGTCGACCTGCTGTCGCTGTTCTACGTCTCGAAGCTCGGCGACCCGAACCTCACCGCGGCGATCGGCTTCGCGGCGATCGTGCAGTTCTTCGCCACCGCGGTGAATATCGGCCTGATGATCGCCGCCGGCGCGCTGGTCGGCAAGGCGGTGGGCGCGGGCGACCGGGCGGCGGCACGGCGCCTGTCGAGCTCGGCGCTGGGGTTGGGGAGCCTGGCCGCGGCCGTCATCGCGGCGCTGATCTTCGCCCTGTCGGACCCGCTGCTGAGCCTGATCGGCGCGCGCGGCGAGGCGCTGCGGGTGGCGGGGCTGTTCCTGGCCATCACGCTCCCGTCGAACCTGCTGCTCGCCGCCGGCATGCTGTTCACTGGCCTGCTCCGGGCGGTCGGCGCGGCCCGGCAGGCCATGCTGGTGACGCTCGCGGGCGCCATCGTCACCGCGGCGCTCGATCCGCTGCTGATCTTCGGCGCCGGCCTCGGCGTCGAGGGCGCGGCGATCACGGTCTGCGTGGCGCGGGCGACCTTCGTGGCGGTGGGCCTGCGCGGGGTCATGCAGCACCATCTGCTCGGCCTGCCGCGGGTGGCCGACATGGTCGCGGACGCGCCCGTGCTGGCGGCGGTCGCCGGGCCGGCGGTGCTGACCAACCTCGCGCCCTCGGTGGCGAGCGCCTTCCTGGCCCGACTCTTTGCCGGCTACGGGGCCGACGCGGTGGCGGCCGCCGCGGTGATCGACCGCCTGACACCGGTGGCCTTCGGGGGCCTGTTCGCCCTGTCGGGGGCGATCGGGCCGATCCTGGCGCAGAACTGGGGCGCGGGCCGGTTCGACCGGATGCGCGGGGTGCTGCGCGAGGCGGTCCGGGTGACGCTGGCCTACGTGGCCGTGGTCTGGCTGCTGCTGGCGCTCGCCCGCGAGCCCCTGGCGTCCCTGTTCGGGCTGCAGGGCGTGGCGCGCGACCTGTTCGGCTTCTTCTGCCTCGCCGGCGGGGCGATCTGGTTCTTCAACGGGCTGCTGTTCCTCGGCAACGCCGCGTTCAACAACCTCGGCTTCCCGGTCCGCTCGACCCTGCTGAACTGGGGCCGGGCGACGCTGGGCACCGTGCCGCCCGCGATGCTCGGCGCCGCGCTCTACGGCCCGCGCGGGGTGGTCGCCGGGATGGGCCTCGGCTCGCTGGTCTTCGGCATCCTCGGGATCCTGCTCGCCCGCCGCACCGTCGACCGGCTGGAGGCGCGGGGCGGGCGCGTGCCGCAGCCGGAGGCGGCGCAGGGCACCCCGCCGCTGCCGGCCGGCCACCCGCATCCCGGGCCGGTGAGCTGAGTCCGGGGCGCCCGGTCCGGCACGCAAGACCGCCCGCTCGTGCGGGCCGGGACGGTCCAAGCACAAGTTCCTCTCGCGGGAACTGGTATTTCGCCGCACAACCGGTCACCATGCCCTGTCCCGGCCTGTTCGACCGGGACAGGGACGAGGCGTCATGTTCAACCCGCTCGAGATGTTCCAGGCCCAGGGCGAGGCCGGGATCCAGGCGATGGCCCAGCAATTCGGCCTGAGCCCCGAGCAGACCGCCCGCGCCTTCGAGGCCTTGATGCCGGCCCTGACCCTCGGGCTCCAGCGCGGCGCCGGCCTCGACCCGAGCAGCTTCGCCCGGATGTTCGGGATGCCCGAGGCCGCCCGCGCCGCCGCGCCCCAGGGCCTCGAAGCCCTCACCCAGATGTTCGGCTCGGCCCCGCTGATGCAGGCGGTGCTGCGCCAGGCCTCCGCCACCAGCGGCGTCGGCGCCCAGGTGCTGCGCCAGATGCTGCCGATGATGGCCGGCGCCGTGGTGACGAGCATCGTCCACGTCATGCTCAACCCGCCGCAGGCCGAGCCCGCGCAGGCCCGGCCGGCCGCGCCCCCGCCCCCCGTGCCGTTCCCGTTCGGCCCGGCCCGGGGCGAGATGGCCAAGGCGTTCATGCCGGGCGCCACCGCGGCCCCGGCC
>NZ_VRVG01000014.1:0-70796 GCF_008040085.1 Methylobacterium sp. WL7
AATTTGGATTGTTCATATATATTTGTTACAATAATCAATCTCGAATTATAGATATTTATGTTTCCGACGCTGATTAGAAGATCCGATCCGGGTTTCTGAGCATGCGACCCGCATCAGCGCATAAGCGCACCAATCCCTTGCTCATACGCAGCGCCCGATCGTGCCGAAAATTTGTGCGCCCGCGCACGATGCTCCTGGACGCGGAGCGATGCCACACGACCGCGCGCGTTCAGCCATAGGCCGAGGGACCGGGAGAACGCCCGCGCTTCGATGATCAATCCGCGCGCCGCAGCCAGCCGTGCCGACCGCGGCGCGCGAGAATCCCAAGATTACATCGGCGGGGTCAGGCCGTCCTTGCCGACCGCCACGAGCTTGCCCTCGGCCTTGGCGCCATCCTTGGCGACCACGGCGAAAACCTTGGAGCCGGGGGCCAGGATCGCCTTGTCGGCCGGCTCGAAGGCGACGATCGGCGCCGAGGCCGGCACCACGATCTCCTTGGACCCGTCCTTGCCGTAGCTCACCGTCAGGGTGCGCTCACCGCCGGACGCCGCCTTGTCGGCCTTCACGGTGCCGTTGGTCATCGCGCTCTTCACCTTGGGGGCGTTGGCGGTCTCGGCCTTCACGGTGCCGTTGGTCATGGCGCTCTTCACCTTCGAGCCGGCGCCGCCGGTCTGGTCGGTGATCGTGTCCCAGCCGTAATGGCCCTCGCCGGTGCCGCGCATCGACTCGGGGAACAGCACGACTTCGAGCGCCGTCATCGGGTTCTCGCCCTTGGTGGCGGTGCCGATGAAGACGCCGTCCTTGATCGCGTCGAGGCTCGACGGGACCACCCAGGCGAACTTCGCGCCGCCGACATCCACGGTCTCGGACTTGCCGTCCTCGGTCTTGATCGTGAGGGTGCTGCCCTCCGCCTTGTCGATGGTGCCGCGGACGCGCTCGACCTGGGCGGCGAAGGCCGCGCTCGACAGGAGGGCCGTCAGTCCGGCGGCGGCGGCGAGGGTCTTGCTGAGATGCTTCATCGGGGGTCCCATCCTGGCTTCAGGAGCCGGGTTATGGGGCGCTGGCCGCGTCAAACAAGGTTGTGCGCAAACGAAACGTGCTCGTCCAAGCCAAAAAGAAGGCGGCGCCCCGGGGGCGCCGCCTCAAAAGAACCGGATGGGCGGCGCGGACGCCGCCCGTGGTGGATCAGGCCGCGAGCGAGCGCAGCACGTAGGGCAGGATGCCGCCGTTGCGGAAGTATTCCAGCTCGTCGAGCGTATCGATCCGGCAGGTGAGCGGCACCGCCGTCTTCGATCCGTCCGCCGCGGTGATCTCCGCGACCAGGGTCTGGCGCGGCTTCAGCTCACCCGACAGGCCCTTGATGGTGACGGTCTCGTCGCCCTTCAGGCCCAGCGACGCCCAAGAGGTCTCGCCCTGGAACACCAGCGGGACGATGCCCATGCCGACCAGGTTCGAGCGGTGGATGCGCTCGAAGCTCTCGGCGACCACGGCGCGGATGCCGAGCAGCTTCGTGCCCTTGGCCGCCCAGTCGCGCGACGAGCCGGTGCCGTATTCCTTGCCGGCGAAGACCACGAGCGGGGTGCCGCTCTCGGCGTATTTCTGCGCCGCGTCGTAGATGAACATCTTCTCGCCGGTGGGCTGGAACAGCGTCCAGCCGCCCTCGACCACCGTGCCGGACGGGTCCCGGACCATCTGGTTCTTGATGCGGATGTTGGCGAAGGTGCCCCGCATCATCACCTCGTGGTTGCCGCGCCTCGTGCCGTACTGGTTGAAGTCCTGCACGCGGACCTGGTGCGCCTGCAGGTACTCGCCGGCCGGCGAAGCCGCCCGGATGTTGCCCGCGGGCGAGATGTGGTCGGTGGTGATCGAGTCGAGGAAGAGCCCGAGGATGCGGGCGTCCTCGATGTCCTCCACGGGCTTGGGCGTCTTCTCCATGCCGACGAAGTACGGGGGGTTCTGCACGTAGGTGGAGCCGGGGTTCCACGCGAAGGTCTCGGCCTCGGTGACCTCGACGTCCTTCCAGTTCTGGTCGCCGCCGAACACGTCGGCGTAGCGGCGCTTGAACAGCTCAGAGGTGATGTTCTCCTCGATGAACTGCTGCACCTCCGCCGAGGACGGCCAGATGTCCCGCAGGTAGATCGGCTTGCCGTCGGAGCCGTGGCCCAGCGGCTCGGTGGTGATGTCGATCTGCATCGAGCCGGCGAGCGCGTAGGCGACGACGAGCGGCGGCGAGGCGAGGTAGTTCGCCCGCACGTCGGGGTTCACGCGACCCTCGAAGTTGCGATTGCCCGAGAGCACCGCGGCGGCCACGACGTCGTTGTCGTTGATCGCCTTGGAGATCGCCTCCGGCAGCGGGCCGGAATTGCCGATGCAGGTGGTGCAGCCGAAGCCGACGAGGTTGAAGCCCAGCGCGTCGAGGGGCTCCTGCAGGCCGGATTTCTCCAGATACTCGCCGACGACCTGCGAGCCGGGGGCGAGCGAGGTCTTCACCCAGGGCTTCGAGCGCAGGCCCTTGGCGACGGCGTTGCGGGCGAGGAGCCCTGCGCCGATCATCACGGAGGGGTTCGACGTGTTGGTGCAGCTGGTGATCGCCGCGATCACCACGTCGCCGTGCCCGATGTCGAAGTTCGTGCCCTCGACCGCGTAGCGGCTGGCGAGGTCGGCGGCCTTCTTGAACTCGGTCTCCATCGAGGCCGCGAAGCCCGGCTTGGCCGCGTCGAGCAGCACCCGGTCCTGCGGGCGCTTCGGGCCGGCGAGCGAGGGCCGGACCTCGCCCATGTCGAGCTGCAGCGAATCGGTGAAGACCGGGTCGGGCGTGTTCGCGTCGCGCCACATGCCCTGCGCCTTGGCGTAGGCCTCCACCAGGGCGATCCGGTCGTCGGCGCGGCCGGTGACCTTCAGGAAGTCGATGGTGCGCTGGTCGATCGGGAAGAAGCCGCAGGTGGCGCCGTATTCCGGGGCCATGTTGGAGATCGTGGCCCGGTCGGCGACCGCCATGTCGTCGAGGCCGGGGCCGTAGAACTCCACGAACTTGCCGACCACGCCCTTCTTGCGCAGCATCTGGGTGACGGTGAGCACCAGGTCGGTGGCGGTGGTGCCCTCGGGCAGCTTGCCCGACAGCTTGAAGCCCACGACCTCGGGGATCAGCATCGAGAGTGGCTGGCCGAGCATGGCCGCCTCGGCCTCGATGCCGCCGACGCCCCAACCGAGCACCGCCATGCCGTTGACCATGGTGGTGTGCGAATCGGTGCCGACCAGCGAATCGGGATAGGCGATCTCGGCCCCGTCCTCGGACTTCGTCCAGACGGTCTGGGCCAGGTATTCCAGGTTCACCTGGTGGCAGATGCCGGTGCCCGGGGGGACCACGGAGAAGTTGTCGAACGCCGATTGGCCCCACTTCAGGAAGGTGTAGCGCTCGCCGTTGCGCGAGTATTCCAGCGCGACGTTGTCGGCCAGCGCCTTGGGGGTGCCGAACTCGTCGACGATCACCGAGTGGTCGATGACCAGATCCACCGGCACCAGCGGGTTGATCTTCTGCGGGTCGCCGCCGAGCGCCACCATGGCGTCGCGCATGGCCGCCAGATCGACCACGGCCGGGACGCCGGTGAAGTCCTGCATCAGCACGCGGGCGGGCCGGAAGGCGATCTCGACCTCGGCCTTGCCCTTCTCGGCGAGCCAGCCGACCGTCGCTGCGATGTCGGCCTTGCGGACGGAGCGGTCGTCCTCGAAGCGCAGCAGGTTCTCCAGGAGGACCTTCATGGCGAAGGGCAGCGCGGTGGCGGAGGCGAGGCCGTTCTTCTCGGCCTCGGGGATCGAGTAGTAGGTGTAGGTCTTGCCGCCGGCTTCGAGCGTCTGGCGGGCCTTGTAGCTGTCGAGTGATGGCACGGCTGGTTCAATCCTCGCTGCGGGTTGTCGAACACGCGCAGGCAAGACCTGCGCTACGAAGTCTGTGTTCGGCCTGTGTAGCGCCCGACGGGCGCGCGCCGCCCCGGGAGTGCCCGGGCAGGACGATGCGCGGGGGCGATTTGGACGCCCGTGGAGCCGCGCGGCGCAGCCAGATCCCGATATAGAACTTTTCGAATCTGGCCGCTACCGGGTTGCGATGACAGCCGCGCTACGCTGTCGGGCGCCGGGACGCATGCCGCACGGTCGCATCCCCGGCGAAGGCGCGCATTTTAGCGGCGATGCGGGGGCCGGCCACAAGCGTCTCCCCTCGCCCGCAGAGGCTACGAGGTGCAGACATCGCTGCCGGATGTGGGCCAGAACTAACCCCGAGCGCGTCTCCCTCCCCCCTCTGCGGGGGAGGGAGCGCGCGCAGCAAAGCCGGATCGTCACCGGCGCGGGATGCCCGTCACCCCCGCTCGGGCGCCCCTGCCCCCGACAGCGCCTTGAACCGATTCGGCTGGGCGGCGAGCTTGCGCAGGGACGCCACGTTGGAGGCGGCCTCCTCGGGACCCATGTCCCGGCGCAGGACGGTCTCGGCGTCGGCGAATCGGCCCTTCAGGCCGAGGACGAGGGCTAGGTTCGCCCGGACGCGGGCGTCGGCGCCCGGTTGGTCGGCGGCCAGCCGCAAGGTCTGCTCGGCCTGGTCGAGGTTGCGCGACAACGCGTAGGACAGGCCGAGATTCGAGAGCAGCGACGGCTCGTTCGGCCGGATCTTGAGCGCGGCCTCGTAGAAGCTCTGGGCCCGCGCCTGCTCGCCGAGCTGCGCGGAGGCCGAGCCCTGGGCCGACAGGATGCGCCAGTCGGGTGAGGCCGGGGAATGGGCGTTGGCGAGGACGTCGATCGCCTCGCGGTAGCGGCCGGCCTCCACCAGCGACTTGCCGTAGGCGCCGAGGATGAACGTGTCGCGCGGGTTGCGCAGGGCCGCCTGCTGCAGCACCGCGGAGGCTTGGGCCGCCTGATCGTTCGACCGGAGGGCGCGGGCATACGCGAGGGCCGCGCGCCCTTCGCCGGGATTGGCGTTGAAGCGCTCGGCCAGCCCTTCGAGGTCTTGCCGCGAGGCCGACTCCTGGCGCGGCGCGACCTGCCGCTCGCCGATCGAGCCGGTGGTCTCCGGGGACCGGGTGTTGCAGCCGGCAAGGCCCAGCGCCACGATGATGGCCGCGGCGGCAAGGCCGGCGCGGCGGCGGTTGGAAGCCGGGGTCGGGATGACCCGGATCGGGGCCGTCATCATGGTGCGCTCCGCCGGCACTGGCCGGGCGGGCTCCGGCCCACGCTTCACCCTCCCGGCCGGCCGGTGATAGAGCGTTAACCCTAACCACCGGTTAAGCCGCTGCCGGCCCGACCGCCGCACGAGAGGCACATGACCCAGGCCGACACCCCAGCGACGCACGCCGCCCTGCTGCCCGCCGACACGCCGTCCGTTCCGGTCACCCTGGTTACGACGGCATCCTGGAGCGAGGCCGAAGCGGCCCTGGAACCGGCGCACAGGCGTTTCGCGCAAACAATCGGCTTCAAGCCGAAGGCCGGGAGCCTGGCGCTGCTGCCGGGCCCGGACGGCGGTCTCGCGCGGGTGCTGTTCGGCCTCGGCGATCCGGAGGCGGCCACCTATGACCGGCTGATCGCCGGCAAGCTGCCCGCCCTGCTTCCGGACGGGACGTTTCGCCTGGAGAACGCCCCGGACCCGGCCGAGGCCGCGCTGGCCTGGCTGATGGGCAGCTACCGCTTCGGCCGGTACCGGACGGCCGGGGGGACGAAGGCGCGGCTGGCGGCGCCGGCCGGGATCGACGGGGCCGAGGTCGAGCGGGTCGCCGCCGCGGTGGCGATGGGCCGCGACCTGATCAACACCCCCGCCAACGATCTCGGGCCCGCCGAGATCGAGGCCGCCGCCCGGGCGCTGGCCGAGCGCCACGGGGCGTCGATCGAGGTCACGCAGGGCGAGGCGCTCGCCAAAGCGTTTCCCCTGATCCACGCGGTCGGGGTCGCCTCGCCCCGGGCGCCGCGCCTGATCGACCTGACCTGGGGGCCGGCGGACGCGCCGCGGGTGACGCTTGTCGGCAAGGGCGTCGCCTTCGACACCGGCGGGCTCGACATAAAGCCCTCCTCCGCGATGCTGCTGATGAAGAAGGACATGGGCGGCGCCGCGGTGGCGCTGGCGGCCGCCGACATGATCATGGGCGGGGGCCTCAAGATCCGCCTGCGCGTGCTGATCCCGGCGGTGGAGAACGCGGTCTCGGGCAACGCCTTCCGCCCCAGCGACGTGCTGCCCAGCCGGGCGGGCTTGAGCGTCGAGATCGGCAACACCGACGCGGAGGGGCGGCTGATCCTGGCCGACGCGCTGGCGCTCGCCGACGCGGAGGAGCCCGCTTTGATCCTCGACTTCTCGACGCTCACGGGCGCCGCCCGGGTGGCGCTCGGGCCGGACCTGCCGGCGTTCTTCACCGAGGACGAGGCCCTGGCGGCCTCCGTAGCGGAGGCGGGGCGGAGCGCGGTCGACCCGATCTGGCGGATGCCGCTGCACGCCCCCTACGCGAGCCTGCTCGATTCGAAGGTGGCCGACCTCAACAACGTCTCGGGCGGCCCGTTCGCCGGGGCGATCACCGCGGCGTTGTTCCTGCGCCGCTTCGCCCCGAAGACCAAGGCGCACGGCCATTTCGACCTGTACGGCTGGAACCCCTCGACCAAGCCGGGACGGCCGGAGGGCGGCGAGGTCCAGACCGCCCGGCTGACCTACGCGCTGCTCAAGGCCCGCTACGGGGCCTGACCGCGCCGGTCAGGCCAGGCCCGACAGCCGCAGCAGCATCCCGGCCCCGGCACACAGCGCCAGGGTCGGCAGCGCCCCGAGGCCGAACCGGAACACCGCCAGGATCGCCGCCAGCGTCAGCACCAGGGCGGCGGGATCGAGGCTGGCGGGGACGGGCAGGTCGAGGCGCAGTGGTCCGAGCGGCATCGTCCGGACCTCGGAAAACAGCGTCCGCAGCCCGAACCAGACCGCGAGGTTGAGGATCACCCCCGCCACCGCGGCGGTGATCGCCGAGAGTGCGCCGGCGAGCAGGCGGCTTCCGCGCAGGCGCCCGATCAGCGGCGCACCCGCGAAGATCCACAGGAAGCACGGCGCGAAGGTGACCCACGTGGTCAGCAGCCCGGCCAGCGTCCCCGCCAGCAGCGGCGGCAGGGTGCCGGGGGCCCGGTAGCCGGCCAGGAAGCCGACGAACTGGAGCACCATGATCAGCGGCCCCGGGGTGGTCTCGGCGAGCCCGAGCCCGTCGAGCATCTCCCCGGGCCGCAGCCAGCCGTAATGCTCCACCGCCTGCTGGGCCACGTAGGCGAGCGCCGCGTAGGCGCCCCCGAAGGTCACCACCGCCATCTTGGCGAAGAACACAGCCACCTGCCCGAAGACCGGGGGCGGCCCGGGCAGGAGCAGCAGGGCGGCCACCGGCAGGAGCCAGATCGCCAGCCACAGGACGGCGACGCGCAGGGATTCCGATGGCCCCGCGCGCTCGCGCGGCAGCATCGCCGCACCGATCAGGAACCCGGCCTCGTCGTTTCCCTCCGCCTCCGCAGGCGTCGCCGCGGGCCTTCGCCCCAGCACGAGGCCGAGGGCGCCCGCCGCGACCACGACCAGCGGGAACGGCACCGCGAGCAAGAAAATCGCCCCGAAGGCGGCGGCCGCGATCAGCCGGTCCGCCCGTCCGCGCAGGGCCCGCCCGCCGAGGCGCCAGAGCGCGTGCAGCACGATGGCGAGCACCGCCGCCTTGAGCCCGAAGAACAGGCCGGCGACGAGATCGACCGCGCCGTACAGGACGTAGAGCCAGCTCAGGCCCATCAGGGCGAGCAGCCCCGGCAGCACGAACAGCCCGCCCGCGACGAGGCCGCCGGCGGGGCCGTGCATCAGCCAGCCGATATAGGTCGCGAGCTGCTGCGCCTCCGGCCCCGGCAGGAGCGTGCAGAAGCCGAGCCCGTGCAGGAAGCGCCGCTCGGAGATCCAGCGCCGCTCGTCCACCAGGATGCGGTGCATCACGGCGATCTGCCCGGCGGGACCGCCGAAGGACAAGGCCGCCACCCGCAGCCAGACCGGCACGGCCTGCCGCAGGGTCGGGCGCGGGACGGAAGCCGCGCCCGCCGGGCTCGCGCCGCCCGTCAGGCCGCCGGTCAAACCGTCCGGGGCAGCGCCGTCTCGATCAGGCGCGCCCACAGCGAAGCCCCGTACGGGGTCGCGGAATCGTTGAAATCGTAGTGCGGGTGGTGGAGCGAGGCACTGTCGCCGTTACCGATGAACATGTAGGCGCCGGGGCGGCGGCCGAGCATGTAGGAGAAGTCCTCTGCCGTCATCATCGGCGCGACGGTCCGGTCGACATTCTCCGCCCCGACCAGCGCCTCCGCCACGCCGGCCATGAAGTCGGTCTCGGCCGGGTGGTTCTCGGTGACCGGGTAGCTCGACCCGTATTCGACCACGCCGGTGGCGCCGAAGGCCCCGGCCACCTCGGTGACCAGGGTCTCGATCCGCGCCTTGACCTGGCTGCGGACTGACTTGGAGAGCGTGCGCATGGTGCCTCGCATGGTCACGCTCTGCGGCAGCACGTTGAACGCCTCGCCGGCATCGAGCGCGCAGACCGAGACTACGGCCGAGTCCAGAGGATCGAGGTTGCGCGACACGATGCTCTGCAGGGCGATGATCACGTGGCTCGCCACCAGCACGCTGTCGACGGCGTTCTGCGGCAGGGCCGCGTGGCCGCCCCGCCCCTCGATGGTGAGGGTGAAGCGGTCGGTGGACGCCATGATCGGCCCGGGCCGGATCGCGAAGGTGCCGACCGCCATGCCGGGGATGTTGTGCATCCCGTAGACCGATTCGATGCCGAACCGCTCCATCAGGCCGTCCTCGACCATCGCCTCGCCGCCGCCGCCGCCCTCCTCGGCCGGCTGGAAGATCAGCACCGCGGCGCCGTCGAAGTCCCTTGTCTCGGCGAGGTACTTGGCCGCCCCGAGCAGCATCGTGGTGTGCCCGTCATGGCCGCAGGCGTGCATCTTGCCCGGCACCGTGGAGCGGTAGGGCAGGTCCCGGACCTCCTGGATCGGCAGCGCGTCCATGTCGGCGCGCAGCCCGATGGCGCGGTTCGAATTCCGGCCGTTGCCGCGGATCACCCCGACCACGCCGGTCCGGCCGATACCGGTCTCCACCGCGTCGCAGCCGAAGGCCCGCAGCTGATCGGCTACGAACCCCGCCGTCCGCTCCACGTCGTAGAGCAGCTCCGGGTGGGCGTGGAGGTCGTGCCGCCACGCGGTCATCGTGTCGGCGAAGGCGCGGATCCGTTCGAGGGCGGGCATGGGTCCGGGGCTTTCGTGGCCTTGAGGTCTCGGCGAGAGACTCGGCCGGTCCAGCAAAGCCGGGGCCAGACGCGGCGTCAACGGCCGCGCTTGTCGCGCAAAACTCCGAACCGCCTTCGATCGATGATTTTGGACGTTGTTCGGCGGCTCAATGCGCCTTGCCGGTCAGCCACAACATGCCAAATCCAAGGGCAAGCCCCTCAAGCGGAACGGCGAGGAAACTTGCGAACTGAAGTGTCGTCATGGGTCCAGACTCCCGAGAGGGGATCGTGCCACCAGATCTAGGGTACTGCTCGACAACGAGAAAACGCCGAGCAGAATGAAAGCGCCGGCAAGGAAGCCATATTGCTCCGTGACGATACCAAGGGCCGTGATGAAGGGTGAGAGGCCGCCGACAGCGAAGACAGCAATGGACAAGCCATTGATATAAGTCGCCGTCAGCTTCGCCTGCTCGTTGGCGACAAACTTACGCCGAGCGTCCACCTCCGGTATTAAACCCGTCATTCTCACCCCCTCCGCACAGGGCTCCGCTGACCCAGACCGCGACTCGATGTTCGAGTTAAGCGCGGCCCATCCGACGTGGCGAGGTCGTCGAGGATCGGGCAATCAGGCCGCTGGTCGCCGCAGCAGCTTTCGGCGAGGCGCTCCAGGGTCCGGGCCATGCCCTCCAGCTCGCCGATCCGGCGGCGCAGGTCGGCGATCTGCTCCTCGGCGATCGCCTTCACGCCGGCGCTCGGCCGGGCGCGGTCGCGCCACAGTGCCAGCAGGTCCGCGATGGCCTCGACGCTGAAGCCGAGGTCGCGGGCGCGGCGGACGAACCGCAGGGTGTGCAGGTCCGCGTCGTCGTAGTGGCGGTAGCCCGCCTCGGAGCGGGTCGCGGGCGGCAGCAGGCCGGTCGCCTCGTACCAGCGGATCATCTTGGCCGAGACGCCGGTGCGCCGGGCCGCCTCGCCGATGGTGATGGGTCCCGCGCTCATGCCGGCCTCGGCACCGGTGCGGATGCTTCGGCGGCGGGCGCGGCCCGGCCCCCGGCCCGGCGCAGCCGCAGGGCGTTGCCGAGGACGAAGACGCTCGAGAACGCCATCGCGCCCGCGGCCAGGACCGGCGACAGGGCCGGCCCGCCGAACGGCACCAGCAGGCCCGCGGCCACGGGGATCAGGGCCGCGTTGTAGGCGAAGGCCCAGAACAGGTTCTGGCGGATGTTGGCCATCACCGCCCGGGACAGGGCGAGCGCCTCCACCAGCGCCTGCGGCTCCCCCGACATCAGCACCACGTCGGCGCTCTCGACGGCGATGTCGGTGCCGGTGCCGAGGGCGAGGCCGACATCGGCCTCGGCCAGGGCCGGGGCATCGTTGATGCCGTCGCCCACGAAGGCCACGGGCCCATGCGCCGCCCGCAATCCCTTCACGGTTTCGACCTTGCCCCCGGGCAGGATCCCAGCCGCCACATCGTCCATGCCGAGGTTCTTCGCGATCCCGGCGGCGGTGCGGGCGTCGTCGCCCGTCACCATCGCCACCACGAGGCCCTGCGCCTTCAGCGCCGCCACGGCCTCGCGGGCGCCCGGCTTCACCGGGTCGGCCACGGCCAGCAATCCGGCATGGCGGCCGTCGAGGGCGAGGTGGATCGGGCTCTTGCCGTCTACGGCCAGCGCTCCGGCCCGGGCTGCGAGGTCCGGGTCCAGGGCGATGCCGAGCCTGGCGAGGTAGCGCGGCGCGCCGAGAGCCACGCGTCGGCCCGCGACCCGTCCGGATACGCCGAACCCCTCCACCGCCTCGAAGCGCTCGGGCTCGGGCCTGTCGAGGCCCCGGACGCGGGCGGCCGCCACCACGGCGCCGGCCAGCGGATGCTCGGACCGGCTCTCCAGGCCGGCCGCCAGCGCCAGCGCCTCGTCCTCCGCGAAACCCGCGGCCACGACGAGATCGGTGACCCGCGGGCGGCCCTCGGTGAGGGTGCCGGTCTTGTCGAGCGCGACGACGCGCACGTCGCGCAGGCGTTGCAGGGCCGCGCCGTCGCGGAACAGGATGCCCCGGCCCGCCGCCCGCCCGGTCCCGACCAGGATGGCGGTGGGCGTGGCCAACCCCATGGCGCAGGGGCAGGCGATGATCAGCACCGCCACGGCGTTGACCAGGGCCGGCCCGAGGGCGGGGGCCGGGGCCAGGATCAGCCAGCCCAGGAACGTCGCGAGCGCGATCCCGATCACCGCCGGGACGAAGCGCCCGGTGACGCGATCGACCAGTGCCTGGATCGGCAGCTTGCCGCCCTGCGCTCGCTCCACCAGGGCGGCGATCTGCGCCAGCACAGTGGCGCCGCCGACCGCGTCGACCCGCAGGTCGAGGCTGCCGCGGCCGTTGAGGGTGCCGCCGACCATCCGGTCCCCCGGCCCCTTGCGCACCGGCGCGGGCTCCCCCGTCACCATGCTCTCGTCGACGTGGCTCGTGCCGGACACGACCGCGCCGTCGGCCGCGACCCGCTCGCCGGGTCTGACGCGGACCACATCGCCGATGCGGAGTTCCGCCAGCGGCACCGCGACCTCGGAACCGTCGCGGATCACCCGGGCGGTCTTGGGCGCCAGATCCATCAGCCGCGCGATCGCCTGACCGGTCCGGCCCCGGGCGCCGGCCTCCAGATTCCGCCCGAGCAGGATCAGCGTGACGATCAGCACGCTGGCCTCGAAATAGAGATGCGCCGCGCCCGCGGGCAGCAAGCCTGGGGTCAGGGCCGAGACCAGGGAGTAGAGGTAGGCGGCCCCCGCCCCGAGGGCGACCAGGGCGTTCATGTCGGGATGGCCGCGCAGCAGGCCCGGTACGCCCCGCAGGAAGAAGCGGCGGCCGGGCCAGGCGAGCACCAGGGTCGCCAGGGCGGCCTGGACCAGGGCCGTGGCCGGGCCGGCATGGAAGCCGGGCAGAAGGTGGCCGCCCATGTCGAGGACGACCACGGGGGCGGACAGCAGCGCCGCCGCGGCGAGGTCGCGGCGGAGCGCGCGGCCCTCGGCTTCCTGCCGGGCCGCGGGATCGGTTCGCGGCCCGTCGTCGAGGGGCCGGGCTTCGTAGCCCGCCGCCGCCACGGCCGCCACGAGGTCGCCGACGGGGACCAGGCCCTCCGGATGGCGGATCGCGGCCTGGCCGGTGACCAGGTTGACGCTGGCGCCGCTCACCCCCGGCAGGGCGGCGAGCGCGCGCTCGACCCGTCCGACGCAGGACGCGCAGGACATCCCCGCGACGGCGATCCGGCTCTCGGTCTCCGGGACCGGGTAGCCGGCATCCGCCAGCGCGGCCGCGGCGTCGGCCGGACCCGCGCCGCCGTCGAGGACGAGGCTGGCGCGGTTGGTGGCGAGGTTGACCGCCACGTCGCGGGCACCGGGCAGCGCCTTCAGGGCGCGCTCGACCCGTCCGACGCAGGACGCGCAGGACATCCCATGGACGGGGAAGCTCAGGGAGACGGGTTCGGGCACGGGGGCGGTTCCGATCGAAGCATCCATGCCGCCTCAGATGGGGCTTCCCATCATGGGAAGGTCAAGGGCCTTGCGGATCGCGTTGCCGAATCGCGGATGGGCCGACAAAGTGGGCGGGCATCGGTATGCGATCGGATTCCTTCGTCGGGCCGGGTAACGCGTGGGTAGGACGAAATGCGGGGCCCCGCTCCCGTGCGGGCTAACGGATTCACTTATTGCAGTCCGGATGGTTCTGGGCCGCGAGAGAAATATGTCCGAGGCCAACACGCGCCGTCCCTCCCCCCGCAGAGGGGGGAGGGAGACGCGCTTGGGGTCAGACTTGGCCCACATCCACCAGCCGATATGTGAACCGTGTCACCCAGCGCTGCGAGGCCGCCGATGGCCGAACCCCTGATCATCTACGGCGATCCGGGCTCCGGGAACTGCCTGAAGGTCAAATGGGTGGCCGATCATCTCGGCATCCCGGCGACGTGGCGCACCATCGATGTGCCGGGCGGCGGGGCGCGTGAGCCGGCGTTCCTGGCGCTGAACCCCGCCGGCCGGGTGCCCCTGGTCGTCTTCCCCGACGGCGAGACGCTGTCGGAGTCGAACGCGATCATCATCCATCTGGCCGAAGGCTCGGCGTTGATTCACGAAGCGGCGCGGGCCCGGGCCCGCATGCTACAATGGATGTTCTGGGAGCAGTACAGCCACGAGCCGTATATCGCGGTCCGCCGCTACCAGCTGCATTACCTCAAGCGGTCGCCGGACGACCTCGATCCCAGGCTCTCCGAGCGCGGCGCGGACGCCCTGCGGCTGATGCAGGGAGCGCTCGACCGATCCGCCTTCCTGGTCGGCGATCGCCTGACGCTCGCCGACGTGGCGCTCGTGGCCTACACCCGCATGGCCCATGAGGGCGGGTTCGACCTCGCCCCATACCCAGCTCTCCGTCCCTGGATCGCCCGCGTCGAGACGGCGCTCGGGATCGGCCCCTACACCTGATCGGCGACCCGGGCCACCTCGGCGTCGCCGCCGTATTCCGGCAGGCTGACGCGCACGGTGGTCCCCTGCCCGACCGTACTCTCGATGGCGAGGCGGCCCCGGTGGCGGTTGAGGCTGTGCTTGACGATGGCGAGGCCGAGGCCCGTCCCGCCCCGGGCGCGGCTTGAGGCCACGTCGACCCGGTAGAAGCGCTCGGTCAGGCGCGGGATGTGCTCGGGCGGGATGCCGGGGCCGTCATCCGTCACCGACAGCACGATCCGGCGGCCGAGCCGGGGGTCGTCCTCCCGGGACAGGCCGACGCCGACATGGCCGCCGCCGTACTTCACGGCGTTCTCGATCAGGTTCTCGATCACCCGGGCGAGCTCGTCGGCATCCCCGGGCACGGGATAGGGGCCGTCGCTGTCCGCGAACCGCACGGTGGCGCCCCGCGCCTCGGCGGGGGGCCCCTGCGCGTCGACCATCTGGCGGGCGAGCGCCCCGAGATCGACCACGGTGGTCGGGGCCACATGCTCGCGCAGCTCGATCCGCGACAGGGACAGCAGGTCGTCGATCAGCCGGGTCATGCGCTGGGCCTGGACGCGCATGATCTCCAGGAAGCGCTCGCGCGCCTGCGTGTCCTCGCGGGCCGGGCCCTGCAGGGTCTCGATGAAGCCGATCAGGGTGGCCAGCGGCGTGCGCAGCTCGTGGCTGGCATTGGCCACGAAATCGACCCGCATCGCCTCGAGCCGGCGGGCCGAGGTGAGGTCGCGCAGGAACAGCACCGCGCTGACCCCCGACCCGTCGGGCATCGGCAGGGCGCCGATCTGGACCTCGAAGGTCCGCTCCAGAGGCACCCGGGTCGACAGAGGGACCCGGCGGGGCATGCCGGAACTCAGCACCGCCTCGACCCCGTCGAGGACCTCCGGGCTGCGCAGCGCGAAGGACAGGGGCCGGGCCTGAAGCAGGGCCGGCAGCAGCGCCCGGGCCGCCGGGTTGGCCTCCACCACCAGGGTGCGGCGGTCCACCAGGATGACCGGATCGGGCACGTGGGCCAGCAGCGCCTCGGCGATCGCGTGGCGCTGGGCCGTCGCCGCCGGCCGCGGCCGCGGGGCCTCCGGGCCGCGCCCCCCGAGCCAGCCGCCGAGGCAGACCGAGCCGAGGCCGGCCAGGATCAGCGGAAGGTCGAGCCGGCCGGACAGCGCGAGGGCGACGGCGAACAGGCCGGCCGCGATCGCGGCGCCCGTCCAGGCCTGGGAACTGCGCGGGCGGTCGGTCATGGTGGACGGCGGGCCGGTGGGGTTACCGGGACTCGGTGTCGTCGGGCCAGGGGCGGCCGGACGGGCCGGCCGTGCCTTCCGGCGGCCCCGGATCGCGCGCGCCGCCGGCCCGCTTCACGATCTCGTAGAGGCCCAGCATCGCCAGGGCGACCATGAACGGCACGACGTAGTAGCAGCCCCGGAACAGCAGCAGCGAAGTCAGCACCTCGTTGCGCGGCAGGCTCGACAGGGCGAGCAACACGGTGGCTTCGAACACCCCGATGCCCCCGGGGGCGTTGGAGGCGATGCCCAGCATCGCGGCCAGCACGTAGATCGCCAGGAAGGTGGTGAAGCCCAGCGTCATCCCCTGGGGCAGCAGGACGTAGAGCACCGCCGCCGCCGCGCAGACGTCGCCGATCCCGACGATCATCTGGCCGATCGACACCGAGGCGCCCGGCAGCTCCAGCCGCCACTGCTTGACCGTGATGCTGCGCTTCTTGGCCGAGACCCAGGCGAGGTAGCCCAGCACCAGGCCGAGGGCCACGAGGCCGACGCCCTGGTTGATCCGGATCGACGTGAAGGCGAGCCCGGCGAGCTGGCCGGCCTCGATGATCAGGCTCAGGCCCAGCACCACGCCCATGCCGAGCCAGAAGGTGAAGCCCGCGATGACCGTGAGCGCCGCGATCTTGGCCGTGGACAGGCCCTGCCGGGCGTAGATCCAGTAGCGGATCGTGCCGGCGGTCAGCAGCGGGAAGCCGAGGGTGAAGCTCACCGCGTAGCTGGTGAACGAGGCGAGCGCGGTGATCCGGTACGGCACCTTGATCCGCAGCTGGCGCAGGGCCAGCGCGTCGTAGCCCGTCAGGAACAGGTAGCTGATCCCGACGAACAGGAAGGCCAGGCCGAGCTGCTCGCCGGTGGCCGCCGCCACCGCCGCCCGCACCTCCGCCCAGCTCACGCTCTGGACGAGCTTCCACAGCACGCCGAGAGAGACCGCGAACAGCACGATGCTGGCGGCCGTGCCGATCCAGGCGTACCGGCCGCTCCAGCTCTTGCGCGGCTTGTCCGCGACAGCGTCATGCTTGACCGGCTCGACCGGCTCCGCCGGTCCCCGGTGCTGTCCCTGAAAGTTCATGCCGTTCGGCGTCCGCCCTTCCGGCTGCGCGGCCCGGCCGAAGGCCTGCGCCCGTACCGGATGATCCCGGACCGCGGCCCGTTGCCTCGCCATGTAGGCCGAACCGGCGCCCAAGGCCAGGGAAGGCCGGGATCCGATGGGGATCCGATCCTCAGCGCGGGGCGCGGCACAGGATCGCCGCGGCCTCCGACAGGCCCCGGCGGATCCGCGCGGGCACCTCCGGGGCGGTGCAGACATAGGTCGGGCTCGGGTGGGGGACCGCGATCAGCGGCAGGCCCGGGCGCAGGGCCGCGATCGCCGGCGCCGCCCCGCCGGCGGTGCGCCCGGCCAGCACCAGCACGGCGAGCCGGGGCAGCAGGTCCAGCAGCGGCGCCAGATAGGGCGCGGCCGCCGCGACCTCCGCCCGGCGCGGGGCCCGGTTGAGGGCGCCCGCCGCGTGGATCAGCCAGGGCACCGCGTTCCAGATCAGGGTGTCGCCCCGCGCGATGCCGGCCTCCTGCAGGAAGCGGAACAGGTTGGCGGCGGTGCCGTTCGCGCTGTCGCGGGTGACGAAGCCGGTGCGCAGCACGGCCGGCCCCGGCGTCTCCAGGAGCAGCAGCATCCTGGCCGCGACGCCACCGTCCAGGGGATCGGGCACCGGAACCGCCGCACCCCGCTCGGCGGCGATCCGGTCGGCCAGCGCGCGGATCGGGGCGATGTGGGGCGCATCGATCAGGGCCCGGCGGGCCGCGAGCGCCGCCGGGTCGGCGAGGGATTTGGGAGCCTGCGGCTCAGGCGGCATCGAGGCCGGGAATCGGTGCGGCGAGGCGGCCGGCGAAGCGGAAGCGCTCGATCCCCTCCTCCCGGGCGAGCCGGGCGTCGAGGCCGGCCGGGCCGCCGAACTGGAACCCGATCTGGCTGCCATAGGCCGCGCAGGCGGCGCGCTTGCGCGCCTGGGCCTCCGGATCCAGCGTCATCCGGTGCGACGGCAACCCGGCGAAGAGCTCGGCCAGGGGCTCCCGGGGTGCGGCCTCGCGGACCGTGTAGGGGAAGTCGCGCCACCACAGGATCGGGGGCGGCCCGTCGAGGCTGCGGAGCGCCCGGACGGCCTGGACGTGGTCGACATGGCCGCCGATGGCCTGCGGGGCGAGGACGAGAGCGGGCTTCTCCGCGGCGATCAGCGCGGCCAGGGCCGGCGCCAGGTCGGCCGCGATGGCGTCCTCGGCGCGGGTCTCGGAGAACAGCTCCGGCGCGGAACCGTAGCCCCGGTGCGGCGCCTCGCGGAACGGCAGGTGCCGGGGCGGCGCGATCCCGAGTTCGGCCGCGGCCCGCACGTCCTCGGCCCGGCGCAGGGCCATGTAGTCGACCTCCGCCGACAGCCCCTTGTCGAGCTGGCAGGCCAGCGCGAACCCCGTCGGATCGGCGACGCTGCCGGTGAACAGCGTGGCCATCACGACGTGCCAGCCCTCCCGGGCGAGGCTCGCGAGCAGGCCGCCACAGGAGAAGGCCGCGTCGTCGAGATGGGGCGAGAGGGCGAGGGCGGTGGGCACGCGGCGGGGCTTCCTGCGTCAGAGGAGGTGCGGCTCGGTGCGGAAGCGGCAGGTGGGATCGTCGGGCAGGTCGACGGAGAAATCCGTGGCCGGGCGCTCATGCCGAACGCCCCCGTAGACCTCCATGATCTGCCGGCCGACGGCGCTCCAGG
The DNA here is from genome assembly GCF_008040085.1 of Methylobacterium sp. WL7. Lineage (NCBI taxonomy): Bacteria > Pseudomonadati > Pseudomonadota > Alphaproteobacteria > Hyphomicrobiales > Methylobacteriaceae > Methylobacterium > Methylobacterium sp. WL7. The sequence continues at coordinate 17,748 of NZ_VRVG01000014.1, forward strand.
AATAGACCCGGCGGCATTCCTCGAGGCCGGCCGTGGCCAGCCCGCGGCGCAGCTCCGCGTCGGTGACGACCCGGGTCAGTGCGGCGGCGAGGGCCGGAACGTCGCCCGGATCGACCATCAGGCCGTTCTCGCCGTCGCGCAGGCAGTCCGAGACCCCGACCGCGTGGCAGGAGACCACCGCGAGCCCCGCCGCCATCGCCTCCAGGATCGTGTTGGAGAACCCCTCCGCGTAGGTCGGCGAGACGAACACGTCGGCCCGGCGGTAGAGGTCCGGCACGTGGCCGTATTCGGCATAGCCGGTGAAGGCGATGTCCCGCGGCGCGAAGGCGAGGTCCGCGGCCAGCGCCTGGGCGGGATCCACGTCCGGTCCGATGCCCGAGATCGTGGCGGCGAAAGGCGTGCCCTGCTCGCGCAGGATCGCCAGGGCGTTAATGAAGTCGAGCACGCCTTTCCGGCGGTCGACCCGGCCGTGGTAGAACAGCCGGACCGGGCCGGCATGCGGCGCCGGCAGGCCGTCGGGCGTCCCTTGCGCGAAGCGGTCGGTGTCCACCGCGCCGGGCACGATCGTGAACCGGCCCGGATCGGAGCCGAGGCGCTCGCAGACCTCGTCCACGAAGGACGCGCCGCCGATCAGCAGGGCGTTGGCATGGGCCAGGACCTCGCACATCGCCACCCGGTGCGTCTCGCAGCAGGAGCCGACCCAGTGGCCGTCGCCGCCCTGGATCGAGACCACGCTCGGCACCCCGAGCTTTCGGGCGGCGAGCAGGACCGCCCAGCCGGTGGGATAGCCGTACTGCGCGTGCAGCACGTCGAAAGGCGTGCGCGCATGCTCCCGCTCGATCGCCTCGACCATGGTGGCGATGTCGCGCTCGAAATCGCCCGCCTGCTGCTCGCCGAGCTGCTCCAGGCCGATCACCCGCACGCCGGGCACGGGCGGCGGCGGGCCGCCGCCATAGACCCGGGTCCCGAAGGCATCGCCCCGGTACTGGGAGATCATCGTCACGTCATGGCCGGCGCCGACCAGCTCGCGCAGCAGGTTCTGGGCGTAGACGCTCATGCCCGAAATCGCCGGGAAGTAGCGGCGGCTGAGGAAGAGGATTCGCATTGGGGGACGCTTCTCAACGAGACACAGGACGCACGCGGCTGCCCCCTCTCCCGTGCGGGCGGGTGGATTCGCGCATCGCGACACGACGGGTTCTCGGCTGCAACGGACGTCGCATCTCAGCAGCCACGCGCTCTCCCTCCCCCCTCTGCGGGGGAGGGTGGCCCCCGGAAGGGGTCGGGAGAGGGGAGCGACGGTGCAGGATGGGGCAGCTGCGTTCGAAACGCTCCATCCTGAAACCGTGCTCCCCTCTCCCGACCCCTGCTGACGCAGGGGCCACCCTCCTCCGCAGAGGGGGGAGGGAGACGCGCGTGGGTTCAGCCGTTGCCCTTATCCGGCAGCGATGTGTGAACATCGTAGCCCGCGCGGGAGAGGGGACCCGCGCCGCGTCCTGAGCCCCGATCGCGCATCCCATCATTGCCATTGCCGCCGCGTCTCCTGCTCGCCGGCGAGGACCGGGCCGGGGCGGCGGCAGGCGCGGAGGTAATCGAGCGCCTGCGGGATCATAACGTCGGCCCGGTGGCTCTCCCGGGAGAGCTCGACGCAGACCAGCTTGCCGTAGCCGACCGCCTCCAGCGCCTCCAGCACGCCCGGCACGTCCATGTCGCCTTCGCCGAAGGGCAGGTGGATGTGGCTGCCGCGCTTCATGTCCTCGATCGCCACGGTGCCGGTACGGTCGGCGAACTCGCGGACGGCCGCGGCCGGTTCGCGCTCACCGGTGACCAGGCAGTGCCCGGTGTCGAGGGCGAGCTTCAGCCCGGGGACGTCGAGGGCCGCATAATCGTCCAGGGTCTCGATCAGCATGCCGGGCTCGGGTTCCAGGCACGGCACGATCCCGGCCTGTGTCGCGAAGGCCGCGACCTCGTGCAGCCCCTCCCCCAGCCAGCGCCGGGCCTCGCCGTGATCCACGCCGGGCTTGGGCACGCCCGCCCAGAACGAGACCGCCTCGGCGGACAGAATCGCGCCGATCTCCACCGCGCGCTTGAGGAAGCCGACCCGCCGGGCGCGCCCGGCGGCGTCGGCGGTCACCAGGGTCGGCTCATGCTTGGCGTTGGGGTCGAGCAGGAAGCGGGCGCCGGTCTCGATGACGCAGGCCAGCTCGAGCCGTTCCAGCAGGCTCGCGACCCGGCCGGCCTCCGCGGCCCAGGTTTCGGCGAACGGATCGAGGTGGTGAATGTCCAGCGTCAGGGCCACGCCGTCGTAGCCCGCTGCCTTGATCAGATGCAGCGCGTCGTCGAGGCGGTGGTTGGCGGCGCCGTTGGTGTTGTAGGCGAAGCGCAGGGTCACGCCGCCCTCCCCTGCTTCTGGGCGAGCCGGAACGGCGCGTGGTGCGATTCCGGCTCGCGGTAGAGCGGATAGTGCCGCCCGACGATCCGCTCGGCGAGGGCTGTGTCGAACAGCGGCTGGCCCCCGAAGCGCTCCAACGCCTCCGGGGTCAGGCGCACCGGGCGCAGGGTCTCGCTCTCGGTACCGAAGCGGATCAGCGGATGGTCGCGCTCGAGCAGCTTGCGCGTGTTGCGCTCGCCGATGCGGTAGTAGCTCATGGTCTCGACCTCGAGCCCGGGCACGATCGCCTTGACCACGCCGACGCTGCCGCCGAGCGGCGAGCAATCGACGTAGAGCACGTCGAACCCCGCCTCCAGCAGCCGGTCGCAGGCGATCTTGCCGCGGGCATGGCCGTCCGGGGCCGGGGTGGAGGGCAGCTCCGAGAACCGCTTGGTGCTCCGCTGGCCATAGACGGTGTCGGCCAGCACGTCCCGGAGGCCGGCAGCCGGCATCTCGATCCATTCGAGCATCGCCTGAAGGGCGCGGCTCTCCTCGAGATCGAGGCTCGGCAGGGCCTTCTGGATGAATGCATCGACGTAGCCCGGCGGGGTCACGGTGGCGGCCATGTCGAGGGGGCCGTGCCCGAAGGTCTTGCGCACCCGCGCCGCCTGGAACTCCAGCAGCGCCTTGCGCAGCGCCCGCTCCCGGTCCGGATCGCAGGCCTCGCCGCAGGCCGAGAGGGCGATCGGCGCCGGGGTGCGGGCCGGATCCTCGTCGTAGCCGACGACGTAGAGGTTGGTGAGGCCGAACTGGTCGGTGGCGAACTTCGGCAGCGCCCGGATGCCCAGCTCCTTGAGCCGGGCCAGCATCGCGGCGTTCTCCGGCCCGATCCCGTCGAGGTCGAGCATCACCCCCTGGTCGAGCGCCCGGAACAGCAGGCCGTTGCCGTCGCGCTGGAGCAGTTCCAGGACGCCGTGGCCCAGCGCGAAGGGCACGTCGGGTCCGGCGCCGAGGCCGTTGGTGATCAGGTTCGTGAAGGGCTTGTAGCCCTCGGACAGCTCGAAATAATCGGTGGCGGCCACATCGAGCGGCATCAGTACGATCTCGCCGGTGGCGTACCGGACCGCCGGCGTCCATTCGAGCACCGTGTCGCGGCCGACCGGGGAGCCCGCGGGCAGGCAGAGGGTCAGCGGGTCGGCCACCGAGGCGGCGCCGTAGACCCGGGCGAGGTCGGTGTAGCTCGCCCGCTCCTTGGCTCGCGGCAGCACCGCCAGCGAGGGCATCAGGTTCTCGGCGATCTCCGCGACGGCGCCGATCAGCGCCTCCTCGTCGGTGGCGCCGTAGCCGATGCCGGACGGCATCGCGCCGACGAAGAACGGGTCGTCGAGGAACAGGGCGACGAACCAGACCGGCACGCCGGTGCGGTCCAGCGGCGCCAGGGGGAAGCCGACCACGCGGCCCTCCGGCAGGACGTCCAGATAGGCCTTGACCGGGTCGGGCAGGATCGCGGGCAGCCCCTCGATCGGCCTCTTGGCACCGAAGCGGTAGGCCCGCGGCGCCTTGATCCGGTCGTGGCGGGCGCGGTCGTCCTGGTCGTGGATGGCGTCTGGGTTGGTCAAGTCGTGTTCCCGTCTTCGTCGAACCGTTCGCCGCGGCCTCTCTCCACCCCTCTCCCTCATCCCGAGGTGCCCGCGTCGGGATATGGGAGTGGGGGTGGGACGCCCCGGAGCCTGGTTCCGTGGTTGGCTATCCCGTCCTGACGCGCCTACCCCTGCCCGTAGGCGCGGGCGACGAGTCGCATGGTGTGGAGGTCGCGAGCCGCCGAATAAGCCGTCCGTTCCTCGGGCCGGCGCAACGCCGAGCCGAAGGCGCGGACCTGCTCGGTGAAGGGCGAACTGTCGGCATCGAAGGCCTGCGGCTCGGAACGCCCGGTCGCGCCGTCGATGAACAGCAGCGTGCCGCCGGCCGTCTGGCCCATCGTGTTCTCGGCGACGAGCATGCCTTTGGTGCCGACCACCTCCAGGCGCCGCCGCGGGAGCGCGTCGGGGCAATTGTAGGCCACGTGCAGGCTCGCCAGGGCGCCGCCGCCGGTGCGGCCGATCAGCAGGGCGCCGTCATCGACCGAATAGTCCTGGGCGCGGGTCTGGGTGAGGGCCGCGAGATCCGCGATCGGCTCGCCGAGCAGGAAATCCACGAGGTCGAGCCCGTGGGGGGCGAGGTCCATGAGGGCGCCGCCGCCGGCCTGGGCGGCGTCGATCCGCCAGTTCGGCTGGCCGGCCTCGGACCAGTCGCGCCCGAGCCAGCAGGCGTAGACGATCCGCAAAGCCGTGACGGTGCCGAGCCGCCCCGCCGCGACCTGGGCCCGAATCATTCGGTGGGCCGGATGGTGCCGCTGGTCGAACGCCGTCCCGTAGAAGATTTTCCGGGACTCCACCGCCCGCACGATGGCTTCGGCGTCATCGAGCGTCGCCGCCATCGGCTTCTCGCACAGGACCGCCTTGCCGGCGGCGGCCAGCGCCTCGACGGCGCCCCGGTGCAGGTGGTTCGGCGTCGCCACGTAGACCGCCTCGACCGCGGGCTCGGCGATAAGGCCAGCGAGGTCGGCATGGACGCGGGCGCCTTCGCGCTCGGCCGCCGCGCGGCTCTCCGGGTTCGGATCGCTGACCGCGACGAGCCGGTGCCCGGCGGCGCGGATGCCCGGGGCCATGTAGTCGCGGGCGACCCAGCCGTAGCCGACGATGCCCCAGCCGACCCCGTCCATCACCAGCGCTCCGGCAGATCGACGAATTCGCGGGCGCGGACGCGCTGCGTCTCGGGCCCGTCGATGCGGCCGTCGAAGGTGAGCTGCGCGGGGCCCGGCGATCGCATCGGGTAGGTGGCGCGGGGGGCGTATTCCGCCTCGTAGCGCTCGGAGGGCCAGCGGATCGCGTAGCCGTCCCCCTCCGGCCGATACAGCGGGTTGAGCTGCACGACGGTGCCGGCCTTCGGCAGCGTCAGGCCGTCCACCACCGCCCGCGGAGCCGGACGCATGCCGGGGCCCGCCACCACCGAGAACGCCTCGCAGCTCCGCAGCGCCGTGGGTTCCTGGGGCACCGGCGCCCGGCCCTCGACCAGGGCGCGGGTCAATTCCGCGTCGTCGTACACGAGGGCGTCGGGGAACAGGTCGGCGATCTCCTCGGCGGTGACGGCCCGGCCGGCGGAGAAGCCCGGGCAATCGCGGTTGTGGATGTGGCTGAGCGCGAGCCAGCCGTCGTCCCCGGCATTCAGCCGCAGGTTCTCGAGCAGGGCCGGCTTATCGTCGAGGAAGTAGAAGGCGTCGTTGCAGGCCACGAGATCGACCGGCGCGCCGGGGATCGGCCAGTGCGGCGAGCCGGCGTCGAAGCAGACGAGTTGCGCCTTCGGCCCCACGACCCAATGGCGTGCGACCCACAGCTTGGCGAAGACCACGTCGGCGCCGGCGGCCTTGCAGCCGCGGCGCTCGAGTTCCCGCAGGTAATGGCCGATGCCGCAGGCGAATTCGAAGACGCAGCGCGGCTCGTTCCAATGGGCCTCGAGCAGCGTCAGGCCGGCCAGGAAGGTCGGGTCGGTCCAGCGATGCAGGAAGTAGTCGCCGACCCGGCCCCAGCCGAGCCAGTCGACCGCCTCCCGGAGGGTCGCGTCGCGCCGGCCCTTGATCAGCCGGATGATCCCGGCCGGGTCGGCGGGAGGGCCGTTCCACCACGCGTCCTGATCGACCAGCAGGGCGGCCAGGGCCTCGTCGGGCTCGCCCGCATCGAGGTGGGCCAGGACACGTTCGACCAGCGCCTCGCGGCCGACCCGCAGGTACGGGATGCCGTCGATGACGGGCCAGCGCGCGCCGGTGCCGGCGTCGCGCAGGGCGTGCGGCGCATCGGGCTTCAGGGGGTTGCCGGTCTGCGGCGATTGGAGTTCGAACGGGATCATGGGCTCTCAAGACCGCCCCGTCAGATGGGCGACCGGGTCTGACGGACAACGCGGGTTCGGTCCTAAGGGATGCGCATGTCGCGCAGGACACGGTCGTGGAACCCCTTCACCGGCCCGGCATGGACCAGCTCCCACTCGTCGAGCACCGCCGCCATCGTGGTCGAGGCACCCCGCAGATGCTGGGCGATCTGCAAGACCCGATCGACGCAGTCGGCCGCGTGGAAGGCACGGCCCTCTGCGGTGGCGTCGTCCGGCAGCACCGCGCGCGCCCGCTCGACATGCCCGCGCAGGGGCCCGTCGAGCTCGGACATCGCCCAGCCGGTGGTCACGGCCATGATCGGGCCGAGATGGTCACCGAGCAGCATCTCGCCGGTGAAGCCGGCATCCGGCATCGCGGCGTTGTGGAAGTGATGCGCCATCGCGGCCAGGAACACGGTTCCGGGATCGGCCCGGTAGAATGGGCTGAGGCAGACGCCGTAGACGGCCACGATCAGGCAATGCTCGGCGTGGTTCTCCGGCGGTTCCAGCAGGATCCGGGCGCGGCCGGGGCAGGTCACGCCCGCCCGCGGCTGCTGGGCCAGGGCCGCCACGAAGGACGGCAAAGGTCCGGGCCGGCCCGGCGGGCGCGGCGCGAGCCGGCCGCGCAGGCGATCCCGCAGGGCTGGATCGAGGTCGCCGGTCACGGCATCGAAGCCCGCGACCAGGACCGCGGAGGCCGCCGCATCGGAGAGCCCCGCCGCCGACAGGAAGGCGGCGTCGAGGTCGCAGAGCCGCGTCGCGGCGAGCGTCGTCGCGGTGATGTCGAGGGCGACATCGTCGGGCGAGGCCCCACCCGTGAGTAGGCCCCACCCCTGCGCGAACAGCCGCTCGGCGATCGACCCCTCGCGGCCCGCGGAGCGGACGCGCTTGAGGTCGTTCATCTCCACGAAGAGTTCACGCAGCGCGGCCGGCGCCGCGGCACCCGACATCAGTGGACGCCGAGCCAGTCGAGAAGCATCGCTTCCTGCTTGCCGAAGGCGTGCTCCGGCCCGCGGCCGTTCTTCACCATCGGGGCCTTGAAGAAGGTCGAGAGCTGCTCCTGCACGCCGCCGTCGCCGCGCTTCTTCGCCAGATCGAGCACACGGGCGATCTCGATGACGAGCGGCGCCGCCAGGATCGAGTCCTTGCAGAGGAAGTTGACCTTGATCTGCATCCGCTGGCCCATGAAGCCGGTGACGTCGATGTTGTCCCAGGCTTCCTTGTCGTCGCCGCGGGGGCGGTAATAGTGGATGTGCACGAGGTGGTCCTCGACCGGGTAGCCGAGGATCGAGTCGAGCACCGTGCCCTTGGTGTTGAGCTTCGACTGCAGCGAGTTCGGGTCGTTCAGGGCGAGGCCGTCGCGGTTGCCCAGGATGTTGGTCGAGAACCAGCCGTCGACATGGAGGGCGCGGGCCTTGAAGGCGGGAGCCAGCACCGTCTTCATCATGGTCTGGCCGGTCTTGCCGTCCTTGCCGGCCACCGGGACGTTCATCTCCGTGGCCAATCCGAGCAGGGCCGGCACGTCGGCCGCGATGCTCGGGGTGAAGTTGGCGTACGGGATCCCGCTCTTGATCGCCGCGTAGGCGTAGAGCATCGCCGGGGAGATCGCCTCGTCGCTCGAATCCAGGCCCTTCTCGAAGGCGGCGGTGGAGTTCAGGGTCGGGTCGTTGAGGTCCGGCCAGCGCTCCGTGGAGGCGAGGTTCACGACGACCACCTCGTCGAGGTTGCTCTCCTTCTGGAAGCGGCGCAGGTCGTTGGCGATCACCGAGACCGCCTCGCGATGGTCCTTGGCGACGATGCGGTTCTGCCCGTCGATGTTCTTGCAGAACTTCGCGCTGCCCACCGCCGGCCAGGGCGTGATGCCCTTCAGGACCTGGGCGCCGTTCTCGATGTCGTCCCTCGACAGCACGCCGTGACCGGTCGCGGCCGAGGCGAGGTCGTCGCCGTTCAGGTCCCAGCCGGCGAACACGAGGTCCTTGTAGTCCACCATGCCCGCGACGGAGAGGCCGGCGAGCGGCAGCCCGTCAAGCCGGTTCGATCCGGATTTGATCATTTCGATGCCGGCGATGGCGGTGGTGGCAACGGCGCCACCCATGCCAACGAACGCGACGCCGACGCGGCGACCGGTCTGCATGCTCATCGGAAAATAGTGTCCTTGTGGGGACGCGCGTCGCGTCTGGGGAATGAGTAGTCGAGCCCCCCGGGGCGATATTTAACTGGCTCGACCGTGGCCCGTTCCAAGTCGAATGCGACAACTTTGCGCTTCGAGACCGGCAAGCACGGCCGGATCACGGCGTTAAGGCGGCCTGAAAAAGCAGGGTTAACCCTTCGTTGACCGTGCCACGCTTGAATCACGGAGCCGTCCCATTCTGGTCACGGCCGGCGCCGATAGGGCCGCCGCTTCAAAGAGCCCGGCCGCCAGACGCCGGGCCGACGCAAGGGACAATCTGGAAGAGGACCAGTGATGGGGGTTTTCCCGGAGCCGGCGCGTTGCGCCGACGACGTGAGCCGACTCGTGCCGAAGACGTCCGACCGCACGAGTCGTTTTGAGGATGAGACCGTGGCCTGGCTGCCGCGGCAGCAGGATGGGACCAAGCACCGGGCACTTCGCCGCATGGGCCGCAACGGCCTCCGGCGCTTCACCGGGACCCTAGCTCTGGGCTTCGTTTCCGGGTTCGGCCTGCCGCAGGCGGCCTTCGCGCCGGCCTTCTTCGCGCCCGCCGCGCAGGCCCATGACCGGATCGATATTAGCCCGCGCACCGCCCAGGCCCTCGCCGCCGACGGCCGCACCGGCTGGTTGCGGGACGGCGCGCCGGACGAGGGCCTGCGGGCCGGATTCCCGGACGCGGCGCCGGCCGAGGGCGCGGCCGCCTGGACCGGGCTCCCCGTCGAGGACCAGGAGCCGGCGACCGCCGCGCTGATCCAGGACGACCTCGCGAGCCTGCCGCGGGTCACCCAGGAGCAGGGCGAGGACGCCGTCCGGTTCGGCGAGCGCAGCGTGCCGCGCAAGGTGGTCGACACGATCGTGAAGGCCTCCGACGAAGCCGGGGTCGACCCGGTCTACATGATGGCGCTTGCCGACAAGGAATCGAGCTTCGACACGGAGGCCAAGGCCGGGACCTCCTCGGCGCAGGGCCTGTTCCAGTTCGTCGCCCGCACCTGGCTGGAGATGATCCGCGATTACGGCGCCCGCTACGGCCTCGACGAAGAGGCCGCCGCCGTGAAGGGCCGTGGCTCCGCGATCACCGTCGCGAGTTCCATGCGGGCCCGCGTGCTCAACCTGCGCAACGATCCCCGGATCGCCGCCCTGATGGCGGCCGAGCTGATCAAGCGCGACCGCGAGCGGATCGAGGCCCGGGTCGGCCGGACGCTCACCACCACGGAGCTGTACCTCGCCCACTTCCTGGGCAGCGCCAGCGCCGGGCGCTTCCTGTCGCTCTCCTCCGAGAAGCCCGACGAGGTGGCGGGGCGCGAGTTCCGCAGCGCCGCCCGGGCCAACCGCAGCCTGTTCACCGAGAAGTCCGGCGGCAAGCGCCGCAGCCTGACGGTCGCGGAGCTGCACGGCCGGATCGACGACATGATCGATCGACGCCTGACCCGCTACCAGGGTGTCGCCGCGGTGGCGGCGGCCGTCGACAGGGCGCCGGCCCAGACCGAGACCGCCGCCAACGAGGCCGCCCCGTCGCCGGACAACCGCCGCGTCGAGGTCACGGAGGCGCTGCCGCCGGACGGCGTCTGACGCCATCGACGGTCAGTGCCCGCCCGCCGCCGCGCCACCGCCGAGCTTGACCGATTTCAGGCTCAGCGCGAGGGGCACCGCGCAGGCGGCGACCAGGCCCAGCACCCAGAACACGTCGATATAGGCCCAGTAGGCGACCTCGGTCTGGAGCACGCTGCCGATCCAGGCGGTCGCCTGGCTCTGGGCCTCGACGCCGGCATAGCCGTGCTCGGAGAAGTACTGCGTCGCCTGCCGCATGGTCTCCTGGTAGCCCGGCGCCGTCGGGTTGACGCTCTCGACCAGCCGGCTCTGGTGGAACTGGCTGCGATAGGCCAGCACGTTCTGGGCGAGCGAGACGCCCATGGAGCCGCCGACGTTCCGGGCGACGTTGATCAGGGCCGAGGCCTGGTCGGTCTGGTCCTTGCGCAGGCCCTCGTAGGAGGCCGAGGTGATCGACAGGAACACCATCGGCAGGCCGATGCCGATATAGACCCGCGACCACGCGAAGAACGAAAAGGTGGTCGTGCCGTTGAGGCGCGTCAGGTCGTACATTCCCAGCGCCACAATGGTCATGCCGGCGGCGATCAGCCATTTCGGCTGCACGTAGGCCGAGGCCCGGCCGGTGAGGAACATCATCACCACCGTGACCATGCCGCCCGGGCCGAGGACGAGGCCCGACAGGGTGGCGGTGTAGCCGTAATATTCCTGCGTGATCTGCGGGATGAACTGCGTGGTGGAGATCAGGATCGCCCCGGTGAACATCATCACCAGGAAGCAGGAGCCGAACTGGCGGTTGCCGATCAGGCGCAGGTCCACCGCCGGATTCTTCTGGTTCAGGAGCCACGGGATCATGGCGACGAACGAGACGACCACGAGGACGCCGGAGACGTTCATCAGGGTCGAGGTGCCGAACCAGTCCTTCCGCTGCCCCTCGTCGAGGATGACCTCGAGCGAGCCGAGGAACACGGCGACCAGCAGGAAGCCGACGAGGTCGAACCGGATGCCCTTGCGCACCAGGGCGCGGCGCTCCTTCTTGGCCGCCTCGCTGTCCTCGATCAGCCAGTACATCAGCCCGAGCGCGATCATGCCGATCGGCCCGTTGATCAGGAAGCACCAGTGCCAGGAGGCGTTGTCCGACAGCCAGCCGCCCAGCGTCGGGCCGATCACGGGCGCGACCACGATGGCCACGCCGTAGAGGGCGAAGGCCTGCCCGCGCTTCTCGGGCGGGAACGAATCGGCGAGGATCGACTGCGCCAGCGGCGCCATGCCGCCGCCACCCAGCCCCTGCAGCACCCGGAACAGCAGCAGCGATTCGAGGCTCCAGGCGAAGCCGCACAGGATCGACGCGATGGTGAACAGGGCCACCGACCACATGAAGAACGCCTTGCGGCCGTAGCGCTTGGCCAGAAAGCTCGACGCGGTCAGCGTGATGGCGTTGGCCACCAGGTAGCTCGTCACCACCCAGGCCGCCTCGTCGGGCCCGACCGCGAGGCCGCCCGAGATGTAGCGCAGGGCGACGTTGGCGATGGTGGTGTCGAGCACCTCCATGAAGGTCGCCAGCGCCACCACGCCGGCGATCAGCCAGGGATTGTGGCCGCCGGGTGCCTTCGCCGCGGACGCCTTCGCGCCGGACGCTTTGCCTGCAGGCGACCTGCCCCCGGAGGCCTGGGCCGTGCCGGCCATCGCGGTCACCGCACCGTGACGGTGGGCACGACCGACATGCCCGGGCCGATCGACACGTCCGTCGGCCAGTCCTTCACCACGATCTTCACCGGGATGCGCTGCGTGACCTTCACGTAGTTGCCGGTGGCGTTCTGGGCCGGCAGCAGGCTGAAGGCGGTGCCCGAACCCGGCTGGACGGAGGCCACGGTGCCGTGGATCGTGCGGCTCGGATAGGCATCGATCACGAGGTCCACCGGCTGGCCGGGACGCATGTCGGCGATCTGCGTCTCCTTGTAGTTCGCCGTGACCCAGATGTCGTCCGGCACGAACATCGAGAGGCTCTGGCCGGCCTGCGCGTAGGCTCCGATGCCGCCCGTCAGCCGGACCACGCGCCCGGGCTGCACGGCCTGGATCGTCGTGTAGCCGAGGTTCAGCTCGGCCTGCTCGACCTGCGCCTTGTCGCGGGCGAGCTGCGCTTCCGTCGAGGCCTTCTGGGCCTGGAGCGAGCCGATCTGCTTCTGGGCCGCCACGACGCTCGCGTTGGCGCTCTGCACCGAAGCCTGGCGCTGCTGCAGCGTCGAGGTGGCCGACTGGGATTGCTGGACCGAGCCCGATCCGCGCTCCGCCAGGTCCTTGTACCGGGCCGCGTCCTCCTGGGCGAACTTCAGCGCCGCCTCGGCGGTGGCGACCTGGGCCTTCGACACGTCGATGTTGGCGTACTGCGCCTGGATCTGGGCGTCGATGTTCTTGATCGCCGCCGCGTCGGCCACGACCTGCGCCTTGGCCTGTTCGAGGGCGATCTTGTAGTCGCGCTGGTCGATCTGGAACAGCATCTGCCCGGCATCGACGTGCTGGTTGTCGGTGACCGGCACCGCGACGAGATAGCCGCCGACCTTCGGCTGGACCGAGATGCTGCGGGCATCGACGAACGCGTCGTCGGTGCTCTCGTAGGGGTGCATGTACAGCAGCCAGTAGAAGAACACGCCGACGCCGAGCGCGACCACCGCGAGGGCTCCGAGGATGAACGCCACCGGATGGCGCCGCAGGACGCCCGGGCGCCGCTCGTCCTCGTCCTGCTCGCCGTCCCCGGGGGCGCCGTCCTCCTGGTCGCCATCCCGGTCGGCGTCTGCCTCGGGGGCGCCCCGGTCGTCGTCCCGGGACGGCTTGCGCGCGGTCTCGGCAGGCGCGGCGTCCCGGCCGAGATCAAGGATGTCGCGAGCGGGCGGCTCGGGCCGGCTCTCGGCCGGCAGCGGATGGGACGCGGACTCGGCTGCCTGCCGCTGATCGTCAAACATGGCGTCTCATCACCACCGGATGGGCCGGCCACCCTGCGGCGGCCGGGCTCTGTTCGTGCCCGCCTCGGTCAGCAAAAGCCGGCGGCCGCGCCAAGGTTCCGGCCCGTCGGCGGCCGCGTTCAGGAACGCTTGTCGCAGTGCAGCGTTCTGCGGGCGGGTCGGCCGGGCATGCGCCCGACGCGCTTCGGAGTTCCGCCATGACCAGCACCCCGTCCCCGAGACCGCCCGGATCCGGCATCGGTTCGAGCGCGACGTCGCCCTCGGGCATCCCGCTGACCGGCACCGCCCGCCTGGACGCCATGAGCACGGTGCTCGCCCGGAACTGGTGGCTCATCGCCCTGCGCGGCGTCGTCGCGATCCTGTTCGGCATCGTCGCCTTCGCGGCTCCGCAGGCCTTCGTGCTGTCGCTGGTGTTCCTGTTTGCCGCCTACATGCTGGTCGACGGGATCTTCGCCATCGTCGGCGCGGTGCGGGCGGCCCAGCGGCACGAGCGCTGGGGCTTCCTGCTGCTCGAAGGCATCGTCGACGTTGTCGTGGGCGTGGCCGCCGTGCTGGTGCCGGCCGCCGCGGTCTGGGCCTTCGTGCTGCTCCTCGCCGCCTGGGCGCTCGTCACCGGCGGGCTGATGATCGCGGCGGCGTTCCGGCTGCACCTGCATTACGGGCGCTGGTGGCTGGGGCTCGGCGGCCTCGTCTCGATCCTGTTCGGCATCGCGCTGATCCTGGAGCCGGGCATGTCCGCCCTGGTCCTGACCTGGTGGATCGGCGCCTACACGTTCGCGTTCGGCGTGCTCCTGCTGATCCTCGCGGTGAAGCTGCGCAGCCGCCACGGAATGGCCGGACCGGTCGCCGGGCGGTAGCGGTTCGCGTTGCGCGGGGCACACGGTCGCGGCGCCTCGGACGCCGCGACCGGGCATCGTCCGTTTGTCGATGGGACTCGCACCCGAATGCAGCTTAGAACGCTGCCTCGACCGGACGGTCCGGTCCCGGAACACGCATCGCGATGACGCCAGACGCGCCGGAGCGCGCCCCGACCGATCCGGGCCCCGCACGGGATCCCGGGGCCGACACGGCGGACCCGCGCCGGGCGGCCCGAGAGGCCGGACGCGCCGCGCGCGATCTTTTCCGCCACCTGTGGATCCTGATCGCCGCCGCCGGGCGCGGCATGCTGCAAGCCGGGCGTTCGGCTTTCTCGCGAATCGCCGGCGCCCTGACCCGGCGACGTGACCGCGCGCGGCCCGTCGCGGCCGAGCGGTCCGCTGCGGCGGACACGGTACCGGGCTTCGCGGAAGGCCAAGGCCGCTTCGGCCGCCTGCGGCGCCGGCCCGTTCTGCTCGCCGCCGGGGCCGCGATCCTGCTGCCGGCCCTGGCGCTGGCGGTCTACCTGCTGGCCGCCCTGGTGACCCTGCCGCCGCTGGGCGGGGCGGTCGTCGAGACCGGCCAGCGGGCGATCACCGTCGAGGCCGATGACGGCCGGGTCTTCGCCACCCGGGGCAGCTTCCGCGGCCAGAAGCTCACCGCCGCCGACCTGCCCCCGAACCTCGCCAAGGCGATCGTCGCGATCGAGGATCGCCGGTTCTACAGCCACTGGGGCATCGACCTGCGCGGCCTCGCCCGCGCCGCCTGGCGCAACGCCGCGGGCGGCGGGGTGCGCGAGGGCGGCTCGACCATCACGCAGCAATATGTCCGCCTGACCTCGCTCAACCAGGAGAAGACGCTCTGGCGCAAGGTCCAGGAGGCGTTCCTGGCGCTCCGGGTCGAGACCACGATGAGCAAGGACGAGATCCTGCTCGGCTATCTCGACGCCGCCTATTTCGGCGCCGGCGCCTACGGGGCGGACGCGGCGGCCCGGCGCTATTTCGGCAAGCCCGCCAAGGCCCTGACCCTGCCCGAGGCGGCCATGCTGGCCGGGCTGGTACGGGCGCCCTCGCAGCTCGCCCCGACCCGCAACCTCGGCGGCGCCAAGGAGCGGGCCGACGTGGTGCTCCAGGCCATGGTCGAGACCGGGGCGATCACGCAGAAGGACGCCGACGCGGCGCGCAAGCAGAGCGTGACCCTGCGCTCGCCCCCCGAGGCGCCGCCGGGCACCAACTACTTCCTCGACATGATCGCCGGCGACGTGAAGCGCCTGGCCGGGACCGACGGCGACATGACCGTGCGCTCGACCCTCAACCTCGACCTGCAGAGCCTCGCCGAGGGCGTCGTCGCCCGGCGCCTCGACAAGGACGGCGCCAAGCGCAAGGTCGGCCAGGCCGCCATGGTGGTGCTGTCGAAGGCCGGCGCGATCCTGGCGATGGTGGGTGGCCGGGACTACGAGGACAGCCAGTTCAACCGTGCGGTCCAGGCCAAGCGCCAGCCGGGCTCGCTGTTCAAGCTCCTGGTCTACCTGACGGCCTACGAGCAGGGCCTGACGCCCGAGAGCGTGATGGACGATCGCCCGGTGCGGATCGGCGACTGGGAGCCCGAGAACGACGACGGGCGCTACCGTGGGCCGGTGCCGCTGCGGACCGCCTTCGCGCAATCGATCAACACGGTGGCGGCCCAGCTCGGGCAGGATGTCGGCATCCCGGCGGTGATCGCCACCGCGCGCAAGCTGGGGATCCAGTCCGAATTGCCGAACGTGCCGAGCCTCGTCCTCGGCTCCGGCACCGTCAGCCTGCTGGAGATGACCCGCGCCTACGGCTCGGTGCTCTCCGGCCGCGCGCCGCTGGCGAGCTTCGGCATCCACGCGATCCGCGGGGCGGCCCCGCAGCCGCTCTACGTCCGGGCCGAGCCGGCGCCGGCCGGCACCCTGGCGCAGGAGCCGCGCCAGATGATGCTCGATTCGCTCCAGGCGGTGGTCGATTCCGGGACCGGCCGGGCGGCGCGGGTGCCGGGCCAGATCATCGGCGGCAAGACCGGCACCAGCCAGGATTTCCGCGACGCCTGGTTCGTCGGCATGACCCCGGACCTCGTGGTCGGTGTCTGGATCGGCAACGACGACGACAGCCCGATGAACCGGATGTTCGGCGGCGAGATGCCGGCCGGGATCTTCCACGATTTCGTCCAGCGGGCCTCCGCGCAGCTCGCCAAGGGCCGTCCGCGCCCGTCGGCGGAACGGGCCGAGCCGGCCCCGGCGGTTGCGGCGACACCGCAGCCGGCCCCGCAGCCGACGCAACAGCCGACCCCGGTCGCGTCCAGCGAGATCCGGGGCGTACCCGAAGTGATCGACACCGGGACCCTGTCGCTGCGCGGGCGGACCGTGCACCTCCTCGGCGTCGTGGGCGAGCGCGGGCACCTCGCCCGGCAGCTCGCCAAGTACCTGCGCCGCCGCGAGGTGGTCTGCAGCGTCTCCGAGGATGCCGCAGGCCGCTGCCGGATCGAGGGCGACGACCTCGCCGCCCTGATCCTCACCGCAGGCGGCGCCCGGGCCTCGGACGATGCGCCCCCGGACCTCCTCGGCGCCGAGGAGCAGGCCCGGGCCGAGCGCGTCGGCCTATGGGGCCGGTGACGTGTTCGACCACCCCTGCGATCCAAGCTCGGCGAGCGTCAGCGGATCGGGCGCGCCGCCGAAATACCGCGCCAGGGCCTCGGCGAAACCCGGCTCGTCCGGCGCGGCGCGCGCGAACAGGGTCATGCTCGAGCGGAACTTCATGTCGTCCGGGGAGCCGAAGATCGCATGGGCCGAGCGTCCGGTGACGCCGTTCACCGCCGTCGTGCAGGCGCGCAGGCGTGCGCCGAGCACCGGATGCCCGCAATAGGCCCGCGCCTCGTCCAGGGTGCCGATCGCGTAGCGTCGCGCCATCGGGCTGGAGCCCAGGCCGGCGATCTGCGGGAAGATGAACCACATCCAGTGGCTGCGCTTCTCCCCGGCCCGCAATTCCGCGAGGGCCCGGTCGTAGACGCCCGCCTGGGCGGCGACGAAACGGTCGAGATCGTAGGGTTCGGCCATGATCCGGCTCCGGTCTGCACTACACCAACCCGGTAGCGGTCGCCCGGATGCGCGCGGCCGGATTATCCGGGCGGGCGCTGATCGCGGCCGGCGGGAGACCTATCTCGGCGGGACGTGCCGTCGGCCGGTGGGAGGCACCGGCCCGGCTGCAACGGTACACGGAGACGTCTGATGCCGCAGATCACCGTCCGGGGACTCACGTTCCGCTATGTCCTGGAGGGGCCCGAGGATGCACCCGTGGTTGCGTTCTCGAACTCGCTCGGCGCCACCCTGGACATGTGGGACGCCCTGCTGCCGGCGCTTGCCGGCCGGTTCCGGACGCTGCGCTACGACACCCGCGGCCATGGCGGCTCCGAGACGCACGACCGGCCGACCGAGATCGCGGACCTGGCCGGCGATCTCGCGGGGCTGCTCGACGGGCTCGGGATCGCCCGGGCCCACCTGGTCGGGCTCTCGCTCGGCGGCATGATCGTGCAGGCGCTGGCGAGCGCCGATCCGGCGCGCTGCGCGAGCGCGACCCTGATGGCGACGGCCGCGCATCTTCCGAGCGCACAGAGCTGGAACGAGCGTGCCGAGACGGCGCGGATGCAGGGGACCGGCGCGCTCGTGGACGCGACGCTGGCGCGCTGGTTCACTCCGGCCTTCGCCGAGCGCTCACCCGAGGCCGTACGGTCCGTGCGGGAGCGCTTCGTCGCCTGCGATCCGGTCGGCTACGCGGTGTGCTGCGGCGTGATCGGACGGATGGACCTGCGGCCCGCCCTGTCGGCGATCACGGCCCCGACCCTGGTGATGGCCGGGCGCGACGACCCATCGACGCCCCCCGCCATGGCCGAATCACTCTGTGCCGGCATCGCCGAGGCCGAACTCGTGGTGCTGCCCCGGGCGGCGCATCTCCTGGCGGTCGAGCGCGCCGACGCGGCCGGACGCTACCTGCGGGCGTTCCTTGATCGCATCGAGGCCGGCGGCGCCTGAGGATCCACGAGCCTCAAGCCGCCATCACCCGGAACGGCGCGTCAGTGGCAGGGAATGCCGGCCTCCGCGGGGGACATGCCCCGCGCGAGCCGGCGCCCGACATGGAACAGGACCTTCTCGATCAGCGCGATGGTCAGCGGATCGCCGTCGTGTTTCGCGAGCTGATAGGCGTCGAGCAGGCTGTCGCTGATGTCGCCGAGCAGGTCCACCGGATCGTGCTGCACGTCTGCCCCGAGTGACGACACCGGCGCGGGCGCCGATTCGCCGGCCGGCCCGTCGTGGGCGGCTTGCGAGCCTTCGATGACCTGGCGCGCGGCGTCGATCATGGCCCGCATTTCTGCGAGCAATTCGAGGCTCGTGACGTCGTCTGGCGTATCCTTACGCATGGTTCGGTCCCCCAACCGGTCCCAAACTGCACCTACAGGTTGCGGTCCGTCAACCGTCCGCTTGCCCATCTTGCAGGCATATAGGTTTCAAAGCGGGATTGTCGCAGGCTGCGCCACCGCAAAAGTCGATCACGGCATCATCAAAGAAGAAAACGATTACAACCAAGAGGTGCAGCAGCAGTGAGGCGGCTCGTCGTCCGACCGCATGGCATTCCCGGTTCAAACACAAGAACGCCCCCGCGGAGAGATCCACGGGGGCGCCTGTATCTTCACTGAGCGCAATTAGTATTAACGAGCCGTTACTTGACGAGGGCGAGCAGCGCCTTGCCGGCCTTCGAGTTCAGCTCCTTGGCGTCGAGGGTGCCGTCGTTGTCCGGGTCGGCCATCTTGAAGCGATCGGCGACCGCGGCGAGGTATTCCTTCTTGTCGACGGTGCCGTCGTTGTCCGGATCGGCCTGCTTGAGGCCGGCCTTGCTCAGGCGACCCTTCAGCTCCTTGGCGTCGAGGGTGCCGTCGGCATCCTTCTCCAGGCGGTCGAAGGTCGCGGAGGCGACGGCCTCGACTTCCTTGAGATCGACGGTGCCGTCGTTGTCGGTGTCGATCATCTTGACGGCGCTGGCGCCGCTCACCGGCTTGGCGAGGGCGGCCGGAACTGCGAGGCCCGAAACGGCGACGGCAAAAGCCGCGAAGCCACTGATGAAACGAAGGGTCATTGCCAAATACTCCCGAAATTTGATGCGGGATCTTCCTAGGCGCGCCCGGACGATGCTGCAAGTGCGAAATTGGCAGGGCAGGTCAGCCGCGCGTGGTCCGGATGACGGGGGACACGAAAAAGGGGCCGGCCAGCGCCGACCCCTCATGGATCATCCAGTCACAGCAAGCTGTGGACAGTCCGAATCAGTAACCGTAGCCGCGGCGAACCGCCGGACGGTCGTCCTCGAATCGCTGGCGGCGATACATCCGGTCGTCGTCGGCGCGGTCACGATCCCGGCGGTATTCGTCCCGGCGGAAATCGCGCTCCCGCTGGCCGCGAGAGCGCAGGTCGACGCTGGGACCGTCGGGGCCGATATCGATGCGCTGGGCCGAAGCCGGGACGACAGTCGCGAGGGAGGCGGCCAGGATGGCGCCGGCGAGCAGGGTCTTCATGGGACACTCCTTCGTGCGTTGGAGTGCCAACACAGTCTCGCGACGATCGTTCCCGATTCGCGCAAGGCATCTCCCGCGGCGCCGCAGAGATCCCGGCGATCTCAGGCCAGCGTCGACAAGTCCTGAAACCAGTGCTGCGCCTGAACATAGTTCTTCACCCGGGGCGACAACGCGTGCGGGTTGGTATCGTGCACCACCCAAACCTGCACCGCGTCGTCGACGACGATTTCGTGGATGCGGGCCAGCAGCCTGTTCTGCTCCTCGGGGTCCAGGCTCGCCTTCACCTTGTCGCACAGGGCGTCGACCTCGGGATTGCGGTAGTGGCTCCAGTTCACGCCGCTCGGGGCGATCTGCTTCGAATCGTAGAAGCGCAGGATCGCGTAGAACGGATCCGAGGTGACGTAGGCGATGTTGCCGGCGGTGACGCCCTTGAGGCCCGGATCCGCCGCACCCTGGCGCCAGGCCGTGTAGGCCACCTCCAGCTCCACCGTCTTGAACTCGACCTGGATGCCGACCTCGGCCCAGCTCTGCTGGACGAACTCGTTGATCGGCAGGGACAGCATCTGCCCGGTCCCGCCGGTGGGGATCATGATCGTCGCCTTCACCGGGTTCTTCACCGAGAACCCGGCCTCCTCCACGAGCTTGCGCGCCGCGTCGACGTCGGTCCTGATCTGGAAGCTCGGCTTGCCGAACCACGGGCTCGACGTCTGCATCTGCCCCACGGCCGGCTGGGCGAGGCCGCCCAGGAGCTGGACGACGCCGTCGCGGTCGATGGCGAGGTTGGCGGCCTTGCGCAGGCGCAGGTCCCGCCAGGGCGACCCCTCCAGCATCGACAGGTGGTAGTTCCAGACATGCGGCGTGTCGTTGCCGACGACGCGCATGCCGGACGCCTTGAGGCGCGGCACCGCGTCGGGGGCCGGCGCCTCGATCAGGTCGACGTTGCCGGAGAGCAGCGCGTTCACCCGGGCGAGGTCCTCGGGGACGCAGGTCAGCGTCAGCTTGGCGAGCTTCGGGACCCGCTTCGGGTTCCAGTAGCCGGCGTTCGGCAGCAATTCGAGGCGGACCCGCGGGATCAGCTGGCCCATCTTGAACGGGCCGGTGCCCGAGGGCTGAAACGCGAACTTCGCCCAGTCGCGCCCGACCGCCTCGTACTGGGCGGGCGAGGAGATCAGGAACCACAGCATCTGGTAGGGGAACAGGCTGTCGGGGTTCTTGGTCGTCACCTGGACGGTCTTGGCGTCGAGCTTGCGGTAGCTCGCGACGCCCGGCAGCCGCGGGCGGACCTGGGCGGCCTGCCGCTGGTCGAAATGCGGCGCCTCCTTGTTGAGCACCTTGTCGAAGTTCCAGATCACCGCGTCGGCGTCGAAGGCCGAGCCGTCATGGAACGCCACGCCCTCGCGCAGGTGGAAGACCCAGACCTTGGGATCGGCCGGATCGACCTCCCAGGCGGTGGCGAGACCGGGGACCATCCGGCCCGGACGGTCGGCGATGCCCAGATCCCAGGCGACCAGGGGATCGTACAGGGTCAGGCCGGTGAACTGGTAGCCGCCGGCGCCGCGATCCGGCTGGCCGGTCGTGAGCGGCAGGTCGGTCATCGAGATGCCGTAGGTCAGGCTGCCGGCGGCCGCGCCCTGCGCGCCGGCCCGGCCCGCGCTGCCGAGCGCGGCCAGGGCGGCGCCCCCGGCCATGAGCGAGCGGCGTGTCGGCTTGATCGGGTCCATCGGGTCTCTCGGCAGAAGGGGACGCGCGGCCGGTCCGCGACACCCCATCATCGAGACGCGCCGCATGCAGCCTGCATACGGTATCTTGCATGCATCGTGCCCAGTGCGGCGGCCGTCGGTATTCGACGCCTCAGGCGCCCCAGACCTGCCCGGGTCGCAGCGCCAGGAATCGCTCGGGGGCGATGCCGTGCGCCTCCAAGGCCGCCGCCAGAGCCTCCGCGGGCCGCTCGATGCCCTCGTCGGTGAGTTGGAACGTGCCCCAATGGTGGCCGAGCGCCTGGTCGGCCCCGAGCAGCGCGAAGGCTTCCACGGCCTCGGCCGGGTTCACGTGCTGCGCCTGCATGAACCAGCGCGGCTCATAGGCGCCGATCGGCAACGTCGCGAGGCGCGGCGCCCCGAACCGGGCCCGGATGTCGCGGAACAGCCCGCCGTCGCCGAAGCCGGTATCGCCCACATGGTAGTGGACGCCCTGGGCCGAGGTGATCACGAAGGCGCACCACAGCGCCATGCGCCGGTCCTGAACGCCGCGGGCCGACCAGTGGTTGGCCGGCACCAGGTGGACCGCGAGACCGTCGCCGAGATCCACCGACTCGCCCCAGTCGCGGGTCTCGACATGCATCGTGTCGTCGAAGTTGCGCAGGATCGTGTCGTTGCCCAGCGGCGCGACGATCAGCGGCTGGTGGGCCTGCCAGATCCGGGCGAGGTTCGGCCCGTCGAGATGATCGTAATGGTTGTGGGTGATCAGGACGACATCGATCGGCGGCAGGTCGGCGAACGCGATACCGGGCGAGTTGACCCGCTTCGGTCCGGCGAACCGGACCGGGCTCGCCCGCTTGGCGAAGACCGGGTCGATCAGGATGTTGCGGCCGGCGACCTGCACCAGGTAGCTGGCATGCCCGATCAGCACGACGCGCAGGGACCCGCTGCGCTCGGGCGGGCGGTCGGCGGGGAACGGGCTCGGGTAGCTCTTCGGCCAGGGCTCGCGCTGCCGCCCGGCCTGCCAGCGCAGCACGTCCGGCAACGACTTGTCGGTGGCCTGGTCCGGCAGGAAAAAGCGCAACCCGTCGAAATGATCGGATTCCGGGCCGCGATAATAGGGGTTCTTGCCCCGGCGGTGGGCGGCATAGCCGACGCCGCCGAGCGTCATCACCGTGGCCGCACTCGCGACCGTGAGCAGGCTGCGCCGTTTCATAGGTGGGAGATGGCCGGCCCGGCGCCGTGGTCAAGCTCTCGCCGCCGCGACGGGGAGCCTCAGGCCCGCTTTTGCCTCACTCCACGGCTTCGGCGGCGAGCGACAGGCGGGCGCGGAACACGACCTTGCCGACCGTATCGCGGACGCAGGCGACGTAATCCTGGCGCTCCACGTCGGGCAGCATGTCGCGGGCGATCGCCGACATGATCCGGGTGACCTTGGCGCGGGCGGCCGGCAGGTCCGGCAGGTCGAAGCCGACCTCGTCGCGGACCGGCTGGGAACCGTCATGGAGGTCGATGTAGAAGCGGGGCATCGGCGCGCAGCGTCTCGAGAGGAATACTTCTCGGAAATCATTGCGCAAATTGTGGTTAATAGAGCGTTACTCGCTCCGAATAGAGCCCAATAACTGCCCTATAAGTCAGGAGCGCCAGCGCAGCTCGCGCCGTTCCAGGGGATTCTCGAACGGGCGCCCGGCGCGGGCCGATTCCAGGGCCTCGCGCTTCAGCCGGAAATACCATTGCGACGGCAGGTCGCCCTGTCCGAACAGCACCATGGTCGGCTTGCGGTCCAGGCCGTCCTGCGCGTGCTGAAGCACCTCCTGGTCCTGCGTGAGGAACTGCCGCATCAGCGGCCGGGCGACGGGCTTGAGCAGGTTCAGCGCCGGCATGCTCCAACAGAGGGCGTTGGTGAGCAGGGTGCGGTCCGGCGTGAGGGGCGTGGCGAAGGTGTAGTTGGCCACCCGCTTGTCACCCGCGCGGATGCGCTCCAGCCGGACCCCGGGGAGCCGGAACTCGATCTCGACCTCGGGCACGCCGCCGAGGAGGCGGTAGACCGGCGAACTCGTCGTGGTGGCGTGGCTCGTCATGACGAAGCCGTGCGGCACCGGCTGGAACGTCTTGACCTTCTCGCGCAGCTGCTTCGAGGGCCGGAACCACCAGCTGTCGTGCACGAAGGCGACATGGCCGGGATCGACCAGGCTCAGCGTGGTGAGATCGTAGGACGCCTCGACCACGAGTTCCACGACCAGGGAGCCGGCCGGCGCGAAATCCAGCTCCGGCACCGCGGGCACGTCGCCGGAGGCGGGCCCGAGATGCGGGTTCACCCACAGGAACCCGGCGCTCTCCCGTACGGGGAAGCGCTGGACCTGGATGCGGGAGAAATCGGCGGCGTCGTGCTCGGACAGGGTCGGAACGTCCCGGCAGCGCCCGTCCGTGCCGAAGCGCCAGCCGTGGAACGGGCACATCAGGGTGTCGCCGTCGAAGCGGCCCTTCGACAGGGCCATGCCGCGATGCGGGCAGCGGTCGCGCAGCGCGAACGGCGTCCCGTCGGGGGTCCGGCCGAGCACGATCTGCTCGCCGTTCAGTTCCACGGCGCGGAGCCCGGTGCGGCCGAGGCTGCGGGATTGGCCGACGCAGTACCACGCGTTGCCGAGCGGCTGGCGCATGGCCTCGGGATCGAGGGCGGCATCCTCGGGCGGACGCGGCAGGGGCGTGACGGGCGCGTTCAACGGCGGTTCGGGCTGACCTCGGTGGGCTCGTCATACGCCCGGCAGCCGAAGCGGGAAAGCAGGTGCGCGGGGAGGACAAACGGGCGCAGCCACGGGGCTTCACAAGCCGGGTCCGGCCACCTACCTTCGTTTGACCCGCAACGAACGAAAGGAGGTGATCCAGTGTCTCATTGTCATCAGCCGTCAGTCTCGGCTTACCGGACCTGGACCGTCGCCTCCGGCGCGTCGTTCTAAGACGCGCCTGAGCCCCGATTTCGGGACAGTTCCGCCGGACATGACGGTTCGGCAATGGAAGGGCCACCCTCGCGGGTGGCCCTTCGGCTTTTCAGGGGGTGTTTTCAGCGCTTCGGGGCCTGGAACAGCGGCTGGGCCAGGGCCTCGGTCCGGGCGCGCCACAGGTCTCGCTCCTCGCGCAGGGCGTCGCGCTCGGCCGCCATCGCGTGGCGCTCGGCCCGCAGCCCGTCGCGCTCGGCGACGGCCCGGTCGCGCTCGGCCCGCATGTGTTCCCGCTCCTGACGGAACCGGTCGCGCTCGCTCCGGAACTCCTCGCGCTCGGCGCGGACCTCCTCCTGCTCGGCGCGCAGGTCCTCGATCGAACCGATCTCCTCGCGGATATGCTCGCGCAGCGCCCGGATCTCCTCGGCCAGGATCGCCTGCAGCTCGGTCTGGCGGTCGGCCTCGAGCTTCAGCTTGGCCTTGAGCATCATGTTCTCGGCCATCAGCTCGGACACGTCCGCATCCTCCGGGGCCGCGCCGGACGCCTCGGGCTGCGCCACCAGCCGGGGCGACCAGGGCGCCTCGGCGCCCCGGGGGGCCTTGGCCTCCGGGGCGGCCTCGTACAGCGGGCGGTCGTCGCCGCGCGGTTCGGCGGGGCTGTGGGTCTTCATCGTCGCCAGCCAGTCCCGCAGGGGGCCGGGGGCGATGCGGCTGCCGGTCTCGTGCGGCGGCAGGGTGCGGGCGGGTTCCGACATCGGCGGTCGTCCTGAACGGGTGCTGCCCGATCAGAGTCGCAACATGCTTAACGATCCGTAAAAGTTAATGCCCGCCTGGCGCCTCAACCGTGAGATGGTTGGCGGGCGTGATACCGAAAATTGACTTTTGCGGTGGCTGCCGCTACCCCCGCGCTTCCGATCCGTAGCAGATCGTCACGACACGAAGCCGACCGGCCCCCGAGGCCGGAGGTCAACGCCCGACAGCGCGTCCGCGCCCTCGGGCGCGATCTGTGTTGGGCCGATCCGCTTCGCCGGACTCCGCCGGTCGAGGCTTATCGCATGACCCAAGTCGCCGTGACCCGAGTCGCCGTGCCCCCCGCCGCATTGAACGTCGCGGACGCGATTAACGAGACCTGCCCGTGGTCGGGCAAGCCGATCTCGGCCGACTCGCTGACGCTCTATAACGGCGCCGTGGTCGGCTTCTGCAATCCGGAGTGCCGGGACAAGTTCGCGAGCGCCGTGCGCAGCTTCGAGGCCGCCCTCCAGGCGCGCCGCGTCGAGCGCGCCGGCCTCGAACAGTAAGCGCGGGTCGGAAACACCATGTTCGAAGGCCTGTCCGACCGCCTGTCCGGCATCCTCTCGGGGCTCACCCGCCGGGGCGCCCTGACCGAAGCCGACGTCACCGCGGCGATGCGCGAGGTCCGCCGCGCCCTGCTGGAAGCCGACGTGGCCCTGGAGGTCGTGCGCGGCTTCACCGACCGGGTGAAGGAGAAGGCGGTCGGCGCCGTCGTGCTCAAGTCGGTCACCCCCGGCCAGATGGTCGTCAAGATCGTCAACGACGAGCTGGTGGCGATGCTCGGCACCGATGCCGAGGTGATCGACCTCAACGCCCCGGCTCCGGTGCCGATCCTGATGGTCGGCCTCCAGGGCTCGGGCAAGACCACCACCACCGCCAAGATCGCCCGGCGCCTGTCCGAGCGCGAGAAGCGCCGCGTCCTGCTGGCCTCCCTCGATACCCGCCGCCCGGCCGCCATGGAGCAGCTCGCGGTGCTCGCCAAGCAGGTCGGCGTCGAGAGCCTGCCGATCGTGGCCGGCCAGTCGGCGGTGCAGATCGCCAAGCGCGCCATGGAGGCGGCCCGGCTGGGCGGCTTCGACGTGGTGATGCTCGACACCGCCGGCCGCACCACCGTCGACGAGGCCCTCATGGTCGAGGCGGCCGAGGTGAAGGCCGCGACCCGGCCCCACGAGGTGCTGCTGGTCGCCGACGCGCTGACCGGTCAGGACGCGGTCAACACCGCCCGCGCCTTCGACGAGCGGCTCGGCGTCACCGGCATCGTGCTCACCCGCATGGACGGCGATTCCCGCGGCGGCGCGGCGCTCTCGATGCGCGCCGTCACCGGCAAGCCGATCAAGCTCGTCGGCACCGGCGAGAAGGTCGACGCGCTGGAGGAGTTCCACCCGGCCCGCGTCGCCAACCGCATCCTCGGCATGGGCGACATCGTCTCCCTGGTCGAGAAGGCCGCCGAGACCATCGACCACGAGCAGGCGCTCCGCACGGCGGAGAAGATGCGCAAGGGCAAGTTCGACCTGGAGGATCTCTCCATGCAGCTCGCCCAGATGGAGAAGATGGGCGGCATCGGCGGCCTGATGGGCATGCTGCCCGGCATGGGCGCGATGAAGAAGCAGGTCGAGGGCGCCAACCTCGACGAGAAGATGTTCAAGCGCCAGCGGGCGATCATCTCGTCGATGACCCCGCACGAGCGCAAGAACCCGGACCTGCTCAAGAACTCCCGCAAGAAGCGCATCGCGGCGGGCTCGGGCGTCGACGTCTCGGAGATCAACAAGCTCCTGAAGATGCACCGGACCATGGCCGACATGATGAAGGCGATGGGCTCGGGCAAGCGCGGCATCGGGCAGGCCCTCGGCTCGATGTTCGGTCTCGGCGGCGGCGGGATGGGTGGCGGCATGCCGGGGCTGCCGCCGGGCATGCCCGAGCCGACCCCGGAGCAGATCGCGCAGATCGAGAAGCAGTTCGGCGGCAAGCTGCCGCCGATGCCGCCGGGCCTGGGCGGGGGCGGACTGGGCGGCGGCTTGGGCGGCATGCCCAAGATGCCGGGGCTTCCCGGCCTCGGCGGCCCGAAGCTGCCCGGTCTCGGCGGATTCATGCCGGGGAAGAAGAAATGAGCGTCCTCGCTGCCCAAGCGGTCGATCCCGAACTCGCCCGCCTGCGCGACAGCATCGACAACTTCGATGCGGCGCTGATCCATCTGCTCGCCGAGCGCTTCCGCTGCACGCAGCGGGTCGGCGAGCTCAAGGCCCGAAAGGGGATCCCCCCTTCCGATCCGGACCGGGAGGCGCGTCAGGTCGCCCGGCTCCGCACGCTCGCGGTCGAAGCCAAGCTCGACCCCGACTTCGCCGAGAAGTTCCTGGCCTTCGTGGTCAAGGAGGTCATCCGGCACCACCAGACGATCGCGGCCAACCATGCGCCGTCGGTCGAAGAACAGAGAAAGTCCTAAGACAATGGCCCTGAAGATCCGTCTCACGCGCGGTGGCGCCAAGAAGCGTCCTTACTACCGCATCGTCGTCGCCGACGCCCGCGCCCCCCGCGATGGCCGCTTCATCGACAAGGTCGGCGCCTACGACCCGATGAAGCCCAAGGACGATCCGGCCCGGATCCAGCTCGACGCCGAGAAGATCCAGGGCTGGCTCGCCAAGGGCGCGCAGCCGACAGACCGGGTCCTGCGCTTCCTCGACCAGGCCGGGCTGGCCAAGCGCCCGACGCGCAACAACCCGCAGAAGGCCGAGCCCGGCGAGAAGGCCAAGGAGCGCGCCACCAAGCGCGCCGAGAAGGCCGCCGCGCCCGCCGAGGACGCCGCGGCCTGAGGCTCGAGGCCATGGCGCGCCGCCCCGCTGGTCCATCCTCCCGCGACGGCGGTCGCCGTGGCCGCGCTGGCACGGCTATCGGCGCGATCGCGCCCGAGGCCGCGACATCGCCCAAGGCACCGGCCCCCAAGCCGGTGGCACCGCCCGCGCCGCCCGACCCGAACCTCGTCCTCCTGGGCGAGTTCGGCCGCGCGCACGGGCTCAACGGCGAGATCCGCCTGAAATCCTACACCGGCGATCCGTTGGCGATCGCCGGCTACGGCCCGCTCATGACGTCCGACAATCGGACGCTGACCCTGTCGGCCGTGCGCACCGCCCCCGGCTCCTCCCCCGACATCCTGATCGCCCGGGTCAAGGATATCGGCAGCCGCAGCGCCGCCGAGACGCTCAACCGCGTCGCCCTGTTCATCCCCCGCGACCGCCTGGCGGAGCCCGAGGATGACGACGAGGTCTACGCGGCCGACCTGGTCGGGGCCACCGCGATGGACGAGGCCGGGACCGTCGTCGGCACGGTCGTAGCGGTGCCGAATTACGGCGGCGGCGACCTCCTCGAACTCCGCCCCGCCGCAGGCGGCGCCACGGCGCTCCTGCCGTTCACCAAGGCGTTCGTGCCGGTGCTGGACCTCCCGCAGCGGCGCGTCACCGTGGTCCTGCCGGAGGATTTCTTCGCGCCGGTCGGCGAGAAGCCCGCCGACGATCCGGGCTGACCCGCTGTCCCAGCGCGGGTGTGACCGTCGGGCTCACGGCCCGGCGATGCCGGGAAGCTCCGTCAGCGCCGCCGCCAGGGCATCCACGACGAGGCGGACGCGCCGGATGCGGATGCGGCCGGCCACGACCAGGATCGAGAGCGGGACGGGCTCGGGCGCGTAGTCCGGCAAGACCTGCTCGATCGCGCCCGCCGCCAGCAGATCGTCGACGAGCCAGATATGGGCGGCCGCGATGCCGCGCCCCTGCGCCAGGGCCTCGCGGGCGGCCAAGCCGTGATCGACCAGCAGGCGGCCGCCCACCGGGATGCGGGATGTCGCGCCGTCCGGCCCGTACAGGCACAGCGTGTCGCTGCCGGCAACGTTGCTCATGCGGATCGCCGGATGCCGCACCAGGTCGTCCGGTCTCTCGGGCCGGCCGTGTTCCGCGAGATAGCCCCGCGACGCCACCAGGATCCGGCGCGAGCGACCGACGGCCTTGCGCTGCAGGCTGCTCTCCGCCAGCGGGCCGAGCCGGATCGCCACATCCATCGCCTCGCGCACGAGGTCGATGCGCTCATCGGTCAGGCTGAGATCGACGCTGATTCCCGGATAGCGATCCTGGACTGCGAACAGCGCCCGGCAGACGTGGCGAACGCCAAGGGCCGCCGTGCATGACACGCGCACCGTGCCGGTCAGGCCGCCGCCCGCGTTCCGGACGCCGTCCGTGGCCTCGTCGACCAACCGCAGGATGGTGCGCGCCTCGGCGTGGAAGCGCTGGCCCTCGTCGGTCAGGGTGACCCGCCGCGTGGTCCGGTTCAGCAGGCTGGCCCCGAGGGCGGCTTCGAGCTCGGCCACGTGCCGGCTGACGGTCGATTGACCGACGCCCTGCTCGCGCGCAACGGCCGACAGGCTGCCGCGCTCGACCACGCGGACGAAGCTCCGCATCCGCTCCAGCGTGACGCTCGATTGATCCATTATGCGGAACGATCCTATCCCGCCGTGCCGTCTACCGGATGGCCCAGCGGACTTCTAGCTTCGCGGCTCCTCCTTCCCAGCGAGCCCGCCTCATGAAGATCCTCGTCGTCTCGGCCCATCCGGATCCGGCATCGCTGACGAACGCGTTGCGCGGCGTGGCGGTGGGCCAACTGGAGGCGGACGGACACGAAGTCCGCGTCACCGACCTCTACGCAGAGGATTGGAAGAGTGCGGTCGATCGGGCCGACTTCCCGACCCTGCCGGACGCGGCGCGCCTGCGGGTCCCGGCCGCGTCGAGCGTGGCGTTCACCACCGGGACCCTGACCGCCGACGTGACCACCGAACAGGCCAAGCTGCTCTGGGCGGATGCGCTGATCCTGGCGTTCCCGCTCTGGTGGTTTTCGATGCCGGCGATCCTGAAGGGATGGATCGACCGGGTCTACGCCTATGGGTTCGCCTACGGGGTGGGCGAGCACAGCGAGACCCGCTGGGGCGACCGTTACGGCGAGGGCACGCTGGCCGGAAAGCACGCGATGCTGGTGGTGACGGCCGGCGGCTGGGAGACGCATTACGGCGCCCGCGGGATCAACGGACCGATCGATGACCTGCTGTTCCCGATCCAGCACGGCGTGCTGTTCTACCCGGGCTACGCCGTGCTCCCGCCCTTCGTCGTGTATCGGGCCGACAGCATGAGCGAGAGCGGCTTCGCGGCCACCGCGGAGAGCCTTCGGGCCCGGATGCGCGCGCTGTTCAGCACGGATCCCATCCCGTTCCGGCGGCAGAACGGCGGCGCTTACGCGATCCCGTCCATGGAGTTGCGGCCCGACCTGGTCCCGCATCTCTCCGGTTTCGCGGCCCATCTGGACACCTGCGACACGCCCTGACCGCGCGATCCGAACCGCTCAGCGGGGCGTCGCGGCATCCCGGCACGGGCGGATCGTCTCCGGGCGCGGCCTCTGATCCGGCGCCGGCGCGGCGAACACCGCCAGATAGGCGCCGCCGCTCAGGGGGTGGAACCCGGTCTCCCGGTAGCCGGCGGCGGCGAGTTCGCAGCGCAGGAGCGCCGGCGGGGTGCCGTGCCGCGACGGGATGTCGTCGGCGTCGACGATGCCGACCCGGCCGCCCGGGCGCATCGCCGGGGCGAGGTTGTGCAGCAGGCCGAAGGGCTGGGCGATCTCGTGGTACATGTGCACGAGGATGGCGGCATCGACCGAGTTCGGCGGCAGCCGGGGATCGTGGGGCTCGCCGCGCACGACGGTGACGTTGTCGAGCGCCGTCACGCGCTTTTCGAGGCTCGCCAGGTAGGCGGGGGTCACGTCCTCGGCCAGGACCTTGCCGCGAGGACCGACAAGCGGGCTGAGGCGCACCACGTAATAGCCGCTGCCGGCGCCGATATCGGCCACCGTCTCACCCGGGGCGATGCCCATCCCGCGGGCGACCGCGTCGAACTCGCCGGCCTTGTCGCGTGCGGCCTCCGCCGACCATTGCGGCGCGACGATCTCGGCCACGGGCCGGTCGGGCTTGGGGAACGCCCCGGCGGGGGCGCCCGGGGGCGCCAGGGGCCCGGCCGCGAGGGCCGGTCCCGCCAGGAGAGCGGTGAGGAGAAGCATGCGCCGGATCATCGCCGACAACCCGCCGGGGGCCGAACGGTGCCCGAGCCGTTGACCGTGCCGCACCCGGCGCGCGATCAAGCGCCATGACGCGCGCGGAAACGCCCTGGCGGGCCACGATCCTCACCCTCTACCCGGAGATGTTCCCGGGCCCGCTCGGCGTGTCGCTGTCCGGCGACGCGCTCGCCCGGGGCGACTGGAGCCTGGAGGCGCGCAACATCCGCGAGCACGGGCTCGGACGCCACCGCTCCGTGGACGACACGCCGGCCGGCGGCGGCGCCGGGATGGTGCTGCGCTGCGACGTGCTCGCCGCCGCCATCGACGCCGCGACCGGGGCGGACGATCCGCGGCCCCGGCTGCTGATGTCTCCCCGCGGCCGGCCGCTCAGCCAGGCCCGGGTGCGGGACCTCGCCGCCGGCCCCGGGGCGCTGATCGTCTGCGGCCGGTTCGAGGGCGTCGACGAGCGCGTCATCGCCGGCCGCGGCCTGGAGGAGGTCTCGATCGGCGATTACGTGCTCTCCGGGGGCGAGATCGCCGCCCTCGTGGTGCTCGACGCCTGCGTCCGGCTCCTCCCCGGCGTGATGGGCAAGGCGCAATCGGGCGTCGAGGAGAGTTTTGAGGGCGGGCTCCTCGAATATCCGCACTACACGAGGCCCCGCGACTGGGAGGGCCGGCCGATTCCCGATGTGCTCTCGGGCGGGAATCACGGCGCCATCGCCCGGTGGCGGCGGGCGGAGGCCGAACGCATCACGGCCGAGCGGCGCCCGGACCTTCAGGCGGGCTCCAGATCGATCACGGGCCCGTCGCACTCGTAGTCCAGGGGATCGAGTTGCAGGGGCTGGGCGGCGGGATGCCGGAGCCGGCCCGCGAGGGCGAGGCGGGTCGCTAACGCGCCGATAACCATAAGTAAAACCGACCAGGCCGATACTATCGCAGCACTGTGGAAAGACATCAGCGTACCTCGAACGCAACACGGCACGCCATTAAGGCTAACGGCCCAAGATTAATCGACGGTTCCGTAGGCCCGAACAGCCTGTCCCGGGCAGGGGCACGCACCGAAGACTGCAACCCGCACAAGCGCTTGCCAGAGGCCCGGATTGGGCGCATGCGCGGTTCCGGGACACTCCTCCCCGTCGAGGAGCGCCCATCTGCAAGGATGGATCCGACGATGAGCCGACCCGACAGGCGCCCGCGCGTTCCCCACTTCTCGTCCGGCCCCTGCGCCAAGCGTCCGGGCTGGACTCCGGCCGCCCTGGCCGACGCCGCACTCGGTCGCTCGCACCGCTCCGCCATCGGCAAGGCCAAGCTCGGCCGGGCCATCGACCTGACCCGCTCGGTGCTGCAGGTGCCCGACGATTACCGGATCGGCATCGTGCCGGCCTCCGATACCGGCGCCGTCGAGATGGCGATGTGGACGCTGCTCGGGCCCAAGCCCGTGGAGGTCGCCGCCTGGGAAGCGTTCGGCAAGGAGTGGGTCACCGACGCGCTCAAGCAGCTCAAGATCGCGCCCAGGATCCACCAGACGCCTTACGGCGTGCTGCCGGACCTGTCGGCGATCGACACCAGGAATAACGACGTGGTCTTCACCTGGAACGGTACCGCCGCCGGCGTGAAGGTCCCGAACGGCGACTGGATCGCCGCCGACCGCGCGGGCCTGACGATCTGCGACGCCACTTCGGCGGCCTTCGCGCAGCCGCTGTCCTGGGACAAGCTCGATGTCGTGACCTTCTCCTGGCAGAAGGTGATGGGCGGCGAGGCCGCGCACGGCATGCTGGTGCTCTCGCCCCGGGCGGTCGAGCGGCTGGAGAGCCACGTCCCGGCCTGGCCGCTGCCGAAGGTGTTCCGACTGACGAAGGACGGCAAGCTGATCGAGGGCATCTTCAAGGGCGACACGATCAACACGCCCTCGATGCTGGCCGTGGAGGATTACCTCGACACCCTCGACTGGGCCGTGCGGATCGGCGGCCTGCCGGCGCTTCACGCCCGGGCCGACGCCAACGCCAAGGCGATCTACGACTGGGTCGCCCGGACCCCGTGGATCGCGCCGCTGGCGGTCGACCCCGCGACCTACTCGAACACCGGCGTGTGCCTGGTGATCGCCGACCCGGACGTGCTCGCCCGCGGCGACGCGGCGGTGGCGGCGCTCGCCTCGGGCATCGTCGAGCGCCTGGACCGCGAGGGCGTCGCCCTCGACATCGGCGCCTACCGCGACGCCCCGGCGGGCCTGCGGATCTGGTGCGGCGCCACCGTCGAGACCGCGGATCTCGAGGCGCTGACGCCGTGGCTCGACTGGGCGTTCGCGGAAGAGAAGGCGGCGCTGTCGAAGGCGGCGTAGCGCCGTCGGCTGGGTCGTTCCCAGCCTCTCCCCGATCCCGAGGCGGCGCGAGCCCTCTCCGCCGCACGGAACACCGGTTCGGCGAAAGAATGCGCGCCGAAACACGGACTGAGGGCCGTTCCCGATCGCATCCCGGTCGGGAACGGCCCCCGCGCTGGCAAGTCCGGCAGGCGGCCTCCGGAAGCCGACGCGATCCCGGGAGACATCCTGCGACGCTCCCGCGGCGCGTCGGGATGCGGTGAGGAACCACGAGGTCCGTCGCGATCGCTGCAGCGGTCCCGTCATTGCGAGCCTTCAATCGCCGCGCGGCGCCGAAGTCCAAAGAAACCCCGCCCCCCCATGGAGCCGGGGTTTCTTTGGACCTGCGATACGGCTCCCCGTCCGGCGCGGCGTCCCCGACGGCTCGACCCGGCAGCCGGACGCCTCGGTAACGGGTCAAATCGGCAACCTTAACGTTTTACACAAACTTCAGGATGCCAGGCTTCGACCGGTCGTCCGGGCAAGCCCGTGCAGGTTGTATCCATCTTAAAACTATGCAGTATTCCCTTCCATATATGCTAAAAAATACAGTCAACATTGAAATTCGTCACCGGTAACGGCGAAGCTTACGGGCCTGAGATCCTTCTATCATCCCGCCAATCCAGCATTCGAGAGGTTCCGACATGGATCACGACACGATGCGCCGGGCGACCGCCGAGTTCTTCGGCACCTTCTGGCTCACCTTCGGCGGATGCGGTGCGGCGGTCCTGTCGGCGGCCTTTCCGGAACTCGGCATCGGCTTCCTCGGCGTAGCCTTCGCGTTCGGCCTCACCGTGCTGACGATGGCGTACGCGGTCGGGCACATCTCGGGCGGGCACTTCAACCCGGCCGTGACGCTCGGCCTGTGGTCGGCGCGACGGTGCGCGAACCGGCACGTGCTTCCCTACATCGCCGCCCAGGTCGTCGGCGCGATCCTGGCGGCGGGCGTGCTCTACGTGATCGCGGCGGGGAAGGCCGGATGGATCCCGAACGGATTCGCCGCCAACGGCTACGGCGATCTCAGCCCGGGCAAGTACAGCCTCACGGCCTGCCTCGTCACCGAGTTCCTGACGACGTTCTTCTTCGTGTTCATCATCGTCGGCACGACCTCGAAGGGCGCGGCCGCCGGCTTCGCCGGCATCCCGATCGGGTTCGCCCTGGTGCTGATCCACCTCATCTCGATCCCGGTGACCAACACGTCGGTCAACCCGGCTCGCAGCACTGGGCCGGCCCTGATCGCCGGCGGCCCCTACGTGACGCAGCTCTGGTTGTTCTGGCTGGCGCCGATCCTCGGGGCGATGACCGCCGGAGCGATGGCACGCTGGATCTACGAGCCCGCGGACATGGTCGAGACCCGCGTGATCGAGAAACGCGCCGTCGCGTGAGATCCTGACGGCCCGCCCGTCGTGGGCGGTGCCGGACCGAGACCCAATCCCGGCCCCGGCCCGGGCCCCGGCCCCGGCCCAGGG
Organism: Methylobacterium sp. WL7; assembly: GCF_008040085.1. Taxonomy (NCBI): domain Bacteria; kingdom Pseudomonadati; phylum Pseudomonadota; class Alphaproteobacteria; order Hyphomicrobiales; family Methylobacteriaceae; genus Methylobacterium; species Methylobacterium sp. WL7. Next base: position 52,511 of record NZ_VRVG01000014.1, read on the forward strand.
GAAGCCCCTGCCGCCCGGGGCTCCGGCATGAAAAAGCCCCGGCTCACACGGAGCCGGGGCTTTTCGTTCGCGGAGCGCCGCCCCGCAGGGCCGCGCTCGGTCTTTGTTCTTGCGTCGGCTTTTCCGAAAGCCGGCAACCGCCTTTCGGGGCGATGCTCTGGAGCCGTTCCCGACCGCGTTGCAATCGGAAATGGCTCCAAGGCTTTGTCGGGACGCGATCTCTTGCGCCGAACCGGTGTCTACGTCGGCGCAGAGCGCCCTAGTAGTTGTAGGCGCGCTCGCCGTGGTCGGCGATGTCGAGGCCCTCGCGCTCCTCTTCCTGGGTCACCCGCAGGCCGATCGTCAGGTCGACGAGCTTGTAGAGGATCGCCGAGCCGATGCCGGACCACAGCAGGGTCAGGCCGACCGCCTCCGCCTGGATGATGAGCTGGCTCACCATGTCGTAGGCACCGACCGCCAGCTCGCCCGGCTTCGAGGTGTAGTCGGGGATGCCGACGCCGCCGAGGTTCGGGTCGACCAGGATGCCGGTCGCCAGGGCGCCCAGGATGCCGCCGATGCAGTGCACGCCGAACACGTCGAGGGAGTCGTCGTAGCCGAGCGCGTTCTTCACGGTGGAGCACATCACGAAGCAGACCACGCCGGCCACGAGGCCGAGCACGATCGAGCCCATCGGGCCGGCAAAGCCCGAGGCCGGGGTGACGGCCACGAGGCCCGCCACCGCGCCCGAGAGCATGCCGAGCAGCGACGGCTTGCCCTTGAGCGCCCACTCGGCGAACAGCCACGCCACCGCGGCGGCGCAGGTCGCCACGAAGGTGTTGAGCATCGCGAGCGCGGCGGTGCCGTTGGCCTCGAGGTTCGAGCCGGCGTTGAAGCCGAACCAGCCGACCCACAGCAGCGAGGCGCCGATCATGGTCATGGTCAGCGAGTGCGGGGCGAGCAGGTCGCGGCCGTAGCCGATGCGCTTGCCCATGATCAGGCAGCCGACGAAGCCGGCGATGCCCGCGTTGATGTGCACCACGGTGCCGCCGGCGAAGTCGAGGGCGCCCTTCTGGAAGAGGAAGCCCGCATCCTTGTTGACCGCGTCGAGCGCCGCCTGGGCGGTCGCCTTCGAGGCGTCGTCGGTGGCGGCGGCCAGCGCCTTGGCGGCGTTGCCGACAGCATCCGGGCCGGCCCAGTACCAGACCATGTGGGCCATCGGGAAGTAGATGAGCGTGACCCAGAGGATCGTGAACACCACCAGGGCGGAGAACTTCATCCGCTCCGCGAAGGCGCCGACGATCAGCGCCGGGGTGATCATCGCGAACGTCATCTGGAAGCACAGATAGGCGTATTCGGGGATCACGACGCCGTTGGAGAAGGTCGCCACCGTCGAGTTGGCGTCGATGCCCTTCAGGAACGCCTTCGACAGGCCGCCGACGAAGTCGTTGATGCCGCCGCCGTTGGTGAAGGCGAGGCTGTAGCCGTAGAACACCCACAGCAGGCCGACGATCGACACGATCGCGAACACCTGGGTCAGCACCGACAGCATGTTCTTGGTGCGCACGAGGCCGCCGTAGAACAGCGCCAGGCCCGGCACGCTCATCATCAGCACGAGGGCCGCGGAGATCATCATCCAGGCGGTGTCGCCCTTGTTGGGCAGCGGCACGGCGGCGGCGGCCGGCGCCGCGGAGGCGGCTTCCGGAACCGGGGTCTGCGCGAGGGATGGCTCGATCAGGAGGGCGGCGAGCGCCGCGCCTCCCAAGCCGAGCATCAGGGCGTTACGGACTTTCATGGACAGGTGGCTCCGGTCACGATGCGTTGCGCGTTGCGTAAAGGTTGAGGCTGTCGGCGGGCCGGCTCAGAGCGCGTCGGCGTCGGTCTCGCCGGTCCGGATGCGCACCGCCTTCTCGAGGGGCAGCACGAAGATCTTGCCGTCGCCGATCTGGCCGGTGCGGGCCGCCGCCGCGATGGCGTCGATGACGCTGGCGGTCAGGTCGGAGGCGACCGCGACCTCGATCTTGAGCTTGGGCAGGAAGCTCACCGCGTATTCCGCGCCGCGGTAGATCTCGGTGTGGCCCTTCTGGCGGCCGTAGCCCTTCACTTCCGTCACCGTCAGGCCGTGGACGCCGATTCCGGTGAGCGCGTCGCGCACCTCCTCCAGCTTGAACGGCTTGATGATGGCCATCACGATCTTCATGGGCGGCGCCCCCTTACCGAGTCCCTGGGAACCGATGCCGTCGCCCGATCCACGCGGTGGCCCGATCAGAGCCGCCCGCCGAGCCGGGCTGGCCCGCGGTTGAGCGGGGCTATTCAAGGACTATGCCACCCGAGCTTGGCGGGGAACTTTTCAGCCGGACGCGCTTATGCCCAGCAAATAGACCCGTTAGGCGAAGCGTTGAGCACGCTGCGTCGGACTGTTGCCCATAAGACGTGCAAACGATTGATAAAACGGCACATCATGGCGGTGCATTTTTGCAACGCACGTTGGCGAAGGCTCCTTAATCCGCGGGCGATGGGCGATACGGTGGCTTAAAGCCTCCGTTGAACCCCGTTGCATCGGGCGCCCACCCCGCCATTCCGGGGGCCGCCCTCGCCGCGCGGATCGAAAGAGGAGCCGTTCCGCGCCGTGACCTCATCCCCCATGCGGCCGGATCAGACCCTCTTGCGCCACCGAGGCGACGAGGTTGCCGGCGCGGTCGAAGATCTCCCCACGGGCGAAGCCGCGGGCACCGCCGGCGGCCGGGCTGTCCTGGGCGTAGAGCAGCCAGTCGTCGACCCGGACCGGGCGGTGGAACCACAGGGCGTGGTCGAGGCTCGCCGCCTGGATGTCGGGATCGAACACCGAGCTGGCATGCGGGATCAGCGACACGTCGAGCAGGGTCATGTCGGAGGCGTAGGCCAGCACCGCCCGGTGCAGGGCCGGGTCGTCCGGCAGGGCCGAGGCCGCCCGCAGCCAGACGTTGAACACGGGATCGGGGCGCGACCCGTCCTTGCGGCGGGCGGTGTAGCGGTCGAGGTCCACGGGGCGCAGCTCGATCGGGCGCTCGCGGCCGAAATAGGCGGCGACCGCCTCGGGCATGCCGGAGGCGCCGGCGGCCGCCAGCGCCTTGCCGTCGAGGAGGCCGTCCGGCCCGGCCACGGCCGGCCTGCCGGGCTGGTGCTCGAACCCGCCCTCGGAGACCTGGTAGGAGATCGTGGTGGCGAAGATCGCCCGCCCGTGCTGGATCGCCTTGACCCGCCGGGTGGTGAAGCTGCGCCCGTCGCGGATGCGCTCGACCTCGTAGACGATCGGCGCGCGGGGATCGCCCGGGAGCATGAAATAGGCGTGGAGCGAATGGGCCGGCCGGTCGTCCGGCACCGTGCGGGTGGCGGCCACCAGGGCCTGGGCCACCACCTGGCCCCCAAACACCCGGCGCCAGCCGGTCTTGGGGTTCTGGCCGCGGAATAGATCGACCTCGAGACGCTCGAGGTCGAGGATGGCGATGAGCTCGGCGACCGCGTCGGTCATCGCGTCGGTGGTGGCGTCGGTCATGAGTCGCGGGGTTTCCGTTCGTCGTCCAAACGCGACATAGGCCTTTCGGGCGGAGCGATCCACGCGCTCGGCCCCCAGATCGGAGATCCGTGACGATGACGGCCCAGACGCCCCGCCCCGGCAGCCGCAGCCTCCTGATCGCCGGCGGCGGCCTCGCCAGCCTCGCCCTGGCCTTCGCACTCAAGCAGGCCCACGGGCCGGCTCTCGCCGTGACCGTGATCGACCCGCACGGTGCCGATCCCGCCCGGCACCGCGGCCGCGCCTACGCGCTGGCGGCGGGCGGGCGGCGGATGCTGACGCAGCTCGGGCTGTGGGAGCGCATCGCGGCCGCCGCCGAGCCGGTCGCCGAGATGGTGATCTCCGACAGCCGGCTCGCAGACCCGGTGCGGCCGGTGTTCCTGACCTTCGGACGGGAGGAGGAGGACCAGGCCGACCGGGCGGTGGGCGAGCCCTTCGCCCACATGGTCGAGGCCGAGCCCCTGGCGCGGGCGCTGTCCGAGGCCTGCCGGGACGGGGGCGTCGCGATCGTCACGGGGGGCGTGGTGCGGGCGGTGCCGGAGGGCGCGGCGATCCGAGCGGAGTTGACCACGGGCGAGAGCCTCCGGGCCGACCTGCTGGTGGCCGCCGACGGGGCGCGCTCGCGCCTGCGGGAGGCGGCGCGGATCGGCTGGGTCGGCTGGTCCTATCCGCAGGTCGGGATCGTCGCCACGATCGGGCATGCCCGGCCGCACCAGGGCCGAGCCTTCGAGCATTTCCTGCCCGCCGGCCCCTTCGCGATCCTGCCCCTGCGGGATGGCGGGTCGCTCGGCCACCGCTCCTCGATCGTCTGGACCGAGCGGGCCGACGAGGCCGACGCGCTGCTTTCGGGCGAGCCCGACGCGGTGCTGGCCGAGATCGAGCGCCGGTTCACCCTGGATTTGGGCGCGCTGGCCCTGGAGCACGGGCCGAGCCGGCACCCGCTGGCCTTCGGCATCGCCCGGGCGTTCCGGGCGGAGCGGCTGGCGCTGCTCGGCGATTCGGCCCACGTCATCCACCCGATCGCCGGGCAGGGCCTCAATCTCGGCCTGGCGGACGCCGCGGCTTTGGCCGAAGCGGTGACCGGCGCCCTGCGGCTCGGGCTCGATCCCGGCAGCCCGGACGTGCTGCGGGCCTACGAGCGCGCCCGCCGGTTCGACAGCTTCGCCATGGCGGCGGCCACCGACGGGCTGAACCGGCTGTTCTCCAACGACGCCCTGCCGCTGCGGCTCGCCCGCGACCTCGGCCTCGGGATCGTCGACCGCCTGCCCGGTCTCAAGCGGTTCTTCATCGGCGAGGCCGCGGCCTCCCGGGGCACGCGGCCCAGGCTGATGCGGGGGGAGGCGCTGTGAGGGATTGCATGCCAACGGGTCTGCGGTTCGACAACAGGCGCCGTCCAGACATGACACGCGCGCCGTCGCTCCCGAAGTTCTGATGCTCGCAGGTCGGCATCTGTGAGGCGCAACACGCCCCCTCTCCCGTGCGGGAGAGGGTTGGGGTGAGGGACCAGGTCTCTTCGGAGAGGTCGCACCCCTCACCCTGTCCCTCTCCCGCACGGGAGAGGGGACCCGCGCTTCGTGCGACACCTTTTGGCTTCGCTACCCGATCAATGAGGAGGAGCGGCGCACGGTCTCGAGCTTGGCAGGCTCAGGCCGTCTGCCCTGCTCTTCGCTCGCTCACCCACCGCGCCGCGTCGGCCCGGGGGGCGACCACGTCGGTGTCGGTGCGCAGCTGCGGGCTGTAGGCCGGGTCGTCGGTCAGCACGTCGTGCCAGCGGCGCAGGAAACGGGAGATCTGGGAGCCCGGGGCGAAGCTGGTCTGCCGCGAGGCGCTCTCGTGGTGCGCCATCTCGGCGAACGGCGTGTAGACGATGCGGTAGCCGAGCATCCGCAGCTTGAAGCACAGGTCGACGTCGTTGAAGTCGAGGGCGAAGCTCTCGTCGAAGCCGTTCACCGCTTCCAGCACCGCCTTGCGCGTGGCGAACAGCGCGCCCGTCACCGACGAGCAGTCGCGATGCGCCAGCGCCCAGTCGCCGTAGGTCGGCTCGGCCGCGTCGCGGTTGTACCAGGGATGGGCGCAGACATCGAAGATGCCGCCGAACATGCCGGCATGCTGGATCTTGCCGCTCGGGAACAGCAGCCGCCCGCCGACGCCGCCGACGCCGCGGTCGAGCGCGAAGGTCAGCAGCGCCTCGATCCAGCCGGGGCGGCGCACCACGAGGTCGTCGTTCATCAGGATGACGAGGTCGGTCTCGGCGGCGCGCCAGAGGGTATTCATCTTGGCCGCGTAGTTGAACGGCGCGCCCTCGGGCCGCGTGGTGAGCAGGCGGGTCACCGCGAACCGGTCGGAGCGGCCCCGGTAGATCGCGTCGTCGGTCTTGTCGTCGCCGATCAGCACCCGGATCCGGTCCGCCGGGTAGCTGCTGCGGGCGAGGCTGTCGAGGAAGGTGATGACGTGCGGCTTGGCGCCCGCGATCGGGCTCCCGTCCTCGTTCCGGGGCCGGGTCTGGGCGGTGGGCACCACCAGGGTCACGACTGGGCGCGCATCGAGGCTGCGGCGGATCTCCAGCGTGTCCGGAGTCAGGCCGGGGGCGGTGCGCAGGGACGCGCCCGAGCCCTGGAACCAGCGGTCGAGCACGTCGGCGCGGGCGGCGCGCTTCGCCTTCGGGCGGGCGAGCGGCGAGGCGATCAGCGTCTGCGGGATCCGGTCGATGCCGACGCCCGCCGAGAGCGCGTCGAGCAGCAGCCGGAACCAGGCGGCGTTGCCGGTACGCCGGCCGAAATCCGGGGTCAGGCCTGCCAGGGCCGAGACGCGGATCACCAGCGGGAAGCCGATATAGTCGTCGGCCATGAGGAGTGCCGGGTTGAAGGCCGGCTTGCAATGGACGCTGCGGACCTGGCCCGCGCCGTCCACCACGGCGTCGTCGCCGTAGAAGATGCCGATATCCGGCCGCTCGGCCATGGCGGCCAGGATCGGCGCGAACAGGTCCGGGTGCAGTTCGGACGCCGCAGGGGCCACGAACACGGCCCGGCAGGCGGGAAGCTGGCCGGCGGCGACCTGGCCGAGCTTGCGCTCGTCGACCGGGTGGAAGCGCTCGTCGAGGGGCAGCGGCAGGATCGCGTCCGGCCAGGCGCGCGCGCTCCAGGAGGCCGACGGGGCCGGGACCGGCTTCTTGTTCAACACGGATCGCGTCTCCCGGGCGTCAATTGCGTTCGGCTGCGAGGAGCCGGCTGACGCTCGCCTCCATGGCGGCGGCCACCGCGCCGATCGACAGGCGCTCGCGGATCCGGGCGCGGGCGGCGGCGCCGATCCGCGCGGCGTCGCCGCTGGTCACCGCCCGGGCGGCGTCGGTGAGCGCGCGGGCGAGGTCGTCCTCGTCCACCTGCCCCCATTCGGCGCCGCGCAGATACGGCCCGTAGGTCTGGTCCAGGGCGGCGATCTCGGCCTTCACCGGGAAGCCGCAGGTGGCGTCGAGGAAATCGCGGCTGCCGCCGTAATCGGTGGCGATCACGACCTTGCCCATCTCCATCGCCTCGGCGATCGTCAGGCCGAAGCCTTCCGAGGAATGCGACGAGGCGTAGACCGCGCAGAGCTCGAACAGGGCGCCGAGTTCGTTCTGGGACAGCGGCTGGTCGATCACCACCACGTCCCCGGCCTTGCCGACGAGGTCGAGCAGCTTCTTGCCCTCGTCGGGCAGGTCGAACACGTGCTTGGTCTTGAGCACGAGCTGCCAGCCGGATTGCGCCAGCGCCGCCGCCCGGAACGCGCGGATCAGCGCGTGCGGGTTCTTGCGGGCGAGGTAGCTCGACCCGTCGAAGGCGTAGAGGATGACGCGTCTGGCCGGGTCGATGGAGAACGCCTTGCGCAGGTTGGCCTTGGCGGCGGCGCTCGCCGGCTCGCCGGGCTCGTTCTCGACCACGTAGGGCACGACATCGACCGGGATGTCGGTGATCTGGCGGAAGATCGCGGCGCAGAACTCGGTCGGCGCCCAGATCGCGTCGAGGCCGTCCACGGTGGGCAGCCAGCCGCCGGGGACGTGCGAGGTCTCCCAGACGAACAGCCCGATCTTGAGCCGGGCGCTCGCGGCGATGCCGAGCTGGCGCTCGCTCATCAGGGAGTGCCAGCTGTCGCCGTTGAAATGCACCAGGGCGACGTCCGGCGCCCCCGAGAAGGTCCGGGCCTGCCAGCCCGGCCCGACCCGGGCATGGACGTGGAACGACCGCTCCATCGGATGCACGTTCAGGGCGAACGGCGCCCGGTGCAGCGCCCGCACGTAGCTGCGGGCCGCGACGCCGAGCCCGTTGGCGTAGTTCATCGGCGAGACGTAGGAGACGCGCAAGGGCCGCTCCGGCGCCTTCGGCCTGCGCAGGTCGGCCCAGATCTTGGGGCCGGGATACGTGAAGGTCTGGTCGAGCCGGTCGAGGTCGAAGCCGCGCTCGCCGATCGCCTCGCGCACCGCCGCGCCACCGATCGCGGCGTGCTCGCCCAGGAGCGAGCGCTTCACGAACGGGAAGCCCTGGGTGAGCATGTTCTCCCAGTCGAACAGGGTGCGGTTGTTGCGCGGGTCGTTGACCAGCGTCATGTGCTTGTTCTGAGCCGAGAACAGGCTGCGCATGCCGAGCCCCGCGGCCCGCATCCGCCCGGAGAAGGTCAGCTCGTACTCGGTGATAACCGTGTTCTTGTCCGGCCAGTTCGCCACCGACTGGATGAAGTGGTTGAACGCGTACGACGACACGCAGCGCTTCTTCAGGGCCAGGAAGAAGCTTTGCAGGTGGTGACTGTAGTAGAAGTTGTCGGCGAGCCCGATCACCGCCTCCGGGTAGGCATCGATCTTCGCCAGCAGCCCGGCGAAGTCGGCGCTGTCGAGGGGGCCGACCAGGCTGTCGTTGGCGAGGTACAGGGTCTCGGAATCGAGCAGGTCGTCGTCCTCCAGGAGGACATGCGCCCAGGCCGCGAAGTCGAATCCGGTGTTCTCGCGCAGGTAGGCCGAGGCGCAGAGCTTCAGGATCGCCTCCGGCACCGCGGTCTTGTGCTGGTTGGCCGCGATGATAAGCACGATGTCGATGCCGTTCTCGGCAAACGCCCGCAGGTAGGGCTCGACATGGCCGCGGATGCGCCCCTCCGGCGCGTGGGTGATGAACAGGGCGGTGCGGCCGTGCCGGCGCGGCTCCCGCTTCAGGCAGGACAGCCGGGCGTCGGCGGCCTCCGGGACCGCGGTACCGGCGACCCGGCGGGTCAGCCGGCCGGCCTCAAGCCCGGTCGTGACGTAATCGACCAGGGGGTTGAGCCCGAGCGCCGCGACGCGGGGGTAGCGGGCGAGGTACCAGGGCGCGTCGAAGCGCGGGGACGGGCTCGTGCGCCGGCCGTTATCGGACAGGAAATGCGCGAGCGGATTAGCCTCCGTCGCGTCGTCGGCGAGATAGGTCTTGGTGTACCAGCGCGTGTCGAACCAGGGGCCGGGATCGAGTCCCTCCCGGGCGCCATGCTCCAGGAAGTGCACCAGCGGGTTGAGGCTGTCGGCGCGCACCGACGCCGACTGCGCGGCGTACCAATCGGGGTCGAACAGGGGATGCGGGGCGTAGCGGCGGTAGCCGCCGGCCATCACGTAATGCTCCAGCGGCTCGAGCCCGCTGGTCTCGGCCTCGGGGCAGCGCCCGCGGTAGAACTCGGCGTCGAAGATCCCGGAGCGGCGGATCAGGTCGACGTGCCGCGACAGCCCGGCGAATTCCTCGGGGTTGCGCAGGTAGCCCTGCTTCCGCCCGGTCTCGAAATAGTGACTGAGCGCGATGCCGCCCGCCTCCCGGGCATCCGGGTAGCGCGACCGGTACCAGGCGGAATCGAACAGCGGCGACGGGTCGGTGTCGGGGCTCTTCAGGAAGTGGAAGAACGCCCGGGCGCGGGCGTCGGCGCCGCCGAGATAGCGCTGCGCGTACCAGTCCGGGTCGAACAGCGGGTTGGGGGCGATGCCGGCGTCGGCGCCGCGCTCGACGTAGTGGATCAGCGGGTTCACGCCCTCGGCGCGCAGGCCCGGGACGGCGTCGAGGTAGCGGTCGCCGTGGAACAGCGGCGACGGCCAGCGGCCCTCGCGCCCGCCATGCACCGCATAGTGCACGAGCGGGTCGATCCCCTCGCCGACCACGTCGGGATAGCGCCGCCCGTACCAGGCCGGATCGAACAGGCCCGAGGCCTTCACGGCCGCCACGAGATCCGCCTGCCGGGGCTCGCTCGTCCGCCGCCGCTTCAGGCGCCGGGCCAGCGGGCGCGTGAGGGACCGCGCGGGCCCGGCGACGAACACATCTCGAAGGCGCATGGTGTGTACCGGATACGCGGGAGGCCCGCTGTGCTGCCTACGCCGCAATCCGCGAGAGACATCAGGAGGTTCAGCCGGTCGCCCCGGCCTCGCGCGCCTTCCTACTGGTCCGGCTCGCCCGCGCCAAGGGCCAGGACAGGTTGGGCCAGGACAGGTTCACCGAGCCGGCAGCGGCATCGCGGCGGAGCCGACGGATGCCGGAGCGCGTGCTAGAGGGGGCGCCGTCGATCCAGTCGGCACGGCCGCAGCGGCCGCCCCCGCCCCGTGCCGCAACCCAGGGAGCCTACCTTTATGAGTGAACGCATCATCCTCCGCGCCGGCGAGGCGCTCGTGGCGGGCGGCCCGCCGAACACCGCGTCCGAGCCGGAGGTCATCATCGGCGAGCTGGACGGTCCGGTCGGCACCGCGATCGCGACGCTAACGGGCGACCAGGTGGTCGGCCACAGCCGCGTCTTCGCGCTCCTCAACACCGACATCATGGTCCGGCCGGTGACGCTCTGCGTCTCCAAGGTCAGCGTGACCGAGAGCAAGTACACCTCGATCCTGATGGGCACGGTGCAGTTCGCCATCGCCAACGGCGTGCTCGACGCCGTGCGGGCGGGCTACATCCCCAAGGAGAAGGCCAACGACCTCGGCATCATCTGCTCGGTCTGGCTCAGCCCCGGCGTGATCCAGGCCGAGACGGTGGATCACAAGGCGCTTTTCGAGATCCAGCGCAAGGGCATGACCGAGGCGATCCGCAAGGCCATGACCAACGAGCCGTCGATCGACTGGCTGCTCGAGAACCAGGACAAAATCGTGCACAAGTATTACACGATGGGTCTCGAAGGTAAGATCTGACCCGCATCCTGAAACAAGCGTGCCCGGGAGCGGTGGAGGACCGAACGACTTCGCTCCCGGGCACCGGCCGGCGCCAAAAAACGCAAGGGTGCGCGGCTGCCCGGAGGCGGCGCCCCCGAGGCTGGCACCCGAAGTTGCATTGCCTCGCGGATCCGACCGCGAATCGGCGTGCGGCGATCCCGACCTTGCCAGCCCGGTGCGAACGGCCCCACATTGACCGGATGACCGGCGGGGCGCCTCGGGTGCCCTGCACAGGAGACGGACAACGGCATGACGCAGGCGATCAGCCCGGCCACCAGCCTCGACGACGGCATCGTGGCCACCGCGGAGAGCTGCCTCGCCGCCGTGGGTCAGGCCCGGGACGCGATCCACGGGGTGATCTTCGGCCAGGAGAAGGTCGTCGACCTCGCCCTGGTGACGATCCTGGCCGGCGGCCACGGCCTCCTCGTCGGCCTGCCGGGTCTCGCCAAGACCAAGCTGGTGGAGACGCTGGGCACGGTGCTGGGCCTCGACGCGCGGCGCGTACAGTTCACCCCCGACCTGATGCCGTCCGACATCCTCGGCACCGAGATCCTCGAGGAGGATGCCGAGCGCCGCCGGGCGTTCCGGTTCGTGCAGGGGCCGGTCTTCACCCAGCTCCTGATGGCCGACGAGATCAACCGGGCGAGCCCGCGGACGCAATCGGCCCTGCTCCAGGCGATGCAGGAGGGCCACGTCTCGGTGGCCGGCGCCCGCCACGACCTGCCGCGGCCGTTCCACGTGCTCGCCACCCAGAACCCGATCGAGCAGGAGGGTACCTACCCGCTGCCCGAGGCGCAGCTCGACCGGTTCCTGCTGGAGATCGACGTCGGCTATCCCGACCGCGCCGCCGAGCGCCGCATCCTGATCGAGACCACCGGCATCGACGAGGTGCGCCCGCATGCCGTGATGTCCACCGACCAGTTGCTCACCGCCCAGCGCCTGGTGCGCCGGCTGCCAGTGGGCGAGGCCGTGGTGGAGGCGATCCTCGACCTCGTGCGCGCCGCCCGGCCCGACGGCGGCGACCCGCTGGTGAAGGACAAGCTGCTCTGGGGTCCCGGCCCCCGCGCCAGCCAGGCGCTGACGCTCGCGGCCCGCGCCCGGGCCCTGATCGAGGGCCGGGTCGCGCCCTCCGTGGCCGACGTGAAGGCCCTGGCCGAGCCGGTGCTCAAGCACCGGATGGCGCTCAGCTACACCGCCCGCGCCGACGGCGAGACGATCGAGGGCTTGATCGGCAAGCTCGCCGAGAAGCTTTAGCCTTGGTCGGGACACACGCCCTCGACTCCGAACGGCGCACCCCCGGCAGGCGCGAGAGCGAGGGCGCGACGGCCCTCTCCGAAAGGATGCCCCGCCTCGTGCTGGAGGCGCGGCGGGTGTCGAGCCTCCTGGCCCACGGCCTGCACGGCCGCCGCCGGGCCGGTCCGGGCGAGAGCTTCTGGCAGTTCCGCCCCTTCGTCACCGGCGAGGCTGCGGCGCGGGTCGACTGGCGCCGCTCGGCCCGGGACGACCGGCTCTACGTGCGCGAGCGGGAATGGGAGGCGGCCCACAATATCTGGCTGTGGATGGACCGCTCCGCCTCGATGGGGTTTTCGTCCGACCTGGCCTCGGCGTCGAAGGTCGAGCGGGCCCTGGTCCTCGGGCTCGCGCTCGCCGACGCCTTCGTGGAGGGCGGCGAGCGGGTCGGGCTTCTGGGGCTGACCCGGGCGACGGCATCGCGGGGCATCGTCGAACGGATGATCCAGGCGCTGGTCGCCGACAAGGCCGGCCTGGAGCAGGACCTGCCGCCCCGGGCGAGCCCGGCGCGCTTCGACGAGGTCGTGCTGATCGGCGACTTCCTCACCGATCCGAGCCGGATCGCGACCGCAATCCAGGCCCTGGCCGGACGGGGCAGCCGCGGCCACCTGCTGATGGTCGTGGATCCGATCGAGGAGACCTTCCCGTTCTCGGGCCAGGCCGTGCTGCACGATCTCGAAGGCGGGCTCAGCCTCGATATCGGCGATGCCGGCGCCTGGGGCGACCGCTACCGCGCCCGCATCGCCGAGCACCGCGCCGCCCTGCAGGCGATCGCCCGCCAGCAGGGCTGGACGCTCACCATCCACCGCACCGACCGCCCGGCGAGCGAGGCGGCCCTGCGGCTCGCCACGCTGATCGCCGCGCGCGGCCCGGAGTGAGGCCGCCATGCTCGGTCTGACCTTCGCGGCGCCCCTGGCGCTCGCCGCCCTGATCGGCCTGCCGGCGCTGTGGTTCCTGCTGCGGGTGACGCCGCCGCGCCCCAGGCGGATCGACTTCCCGCCGCTCAAGCTCGTCGCCGACCTGATCCCGCAGCGGCAGACGCCCGCGCGCACCCCGCCCTGGCTGCTGCTGCTGCGCCTGCTGATCGCCGCCGCCCTGATCCTGGCGGTGGCCGGCCCGGTCTGGAATCCCGGCGGCGTCGGGGCCGGCGGCGGGCGCAGCGCGCTCCTCGTGCTCCTCGACAACGGCTTCCCGGCCGCCCACGACTGGCGCGACCGGCTGCGGGTCGCCACCGACGCCGTCGAGGGCGCGGCCCGGGACGGCCGGCCCGTGGCGGTGATCGGCCTGGCCGAGCCGCCCGCGGCCTTCGAGGCCAAGACCCCGGCAGCCGCCCTGGAACGCCTGCGCGCCCTGGCGCCCCGCCCGATCCTGCCGACGCGGGACGCGCATCTCGCCAGCATCGGGACGTTCCTGGAGAAGAACCGCGGCGCCGGCCTCGTCTGGATCAGCGACGGCGTCGCCGGGGCGAGCGACGAGCGCTTCGCCAAGGGCCTGGCCGACCTCGTCGGCGGCAGCGGCGCCGCCCTGACGGTGCTGCGCGCCGACAGGCCGCCGGCCCTGGCGCTCACCGCCTCCGAGACCGGCGGCACCCTCACGGCCCGGGCCCTGCGCGCCGCCCCGAACGGGCGCGACGCCGGCGTGATCCGGGCGCTCGACCAGAAGGGCCTGCCGCTGGCCGAGCGCGACATCGCGTTCGCGGCCGACGCCACCGAGGCGACGGCGACGTTCGAGATGCCCGTGGAGCTGCGCAACAGCATCAGCCGCCTGGAGATCGCAGGGGAGCGCTCGGCCGGGGCCGTGGTGCTCCAGGACGAGCGCGGCAAGCGCCGCCGGGTCGGCCTGGTGTTCGGCGGCACCCTCGACCAGGCCCAGCCGCTCCTGGCGCCGACCTACTACCTCGCCCGGGCGCTCCAGCCCTTCGCGGACGTGCAGGAGGCGCGCGGCGCCAAGGGCACCGCGGAATCGATCAACCAGCTCCTCGACAACCAGGTCTCGGTGCTGGTGCTCGCCGATGTCGGCGCGCTCGATGAGAAGACCACCGCCCGGGTCGAGAGCTTCGTGAAGGCCGGCGGCATGCTGCTGCGCTTCGCCGGCCCCCGGCTCGCCGCCGGCAACGACCCGCTCGTGCCGGTCCGCCTGCGCCGGGGCAACCGGACGCTCGGCGGCACGCTGTCCTGGGACAGCCCCAAGACCCTGGCGCCGTTCCCACCCGAGAGCCCCTTCGCCGGCCTGACGCCGCCGGCCGATATCGGCGTGCGCCGCCAGATCCTGGCCGAACCGGACGGCGACCTGCCGAACCGGACCTGGGCCTCCCTGCAGGACGGCACGCCGATCGTCACCGCGCAGAAGCGCGGTCAGGGCACGCTGGTGCTGTTCCACGTCACCGCCGACACGACCTGGTCGAACCTGCCGCTGTCGGGGCTGTTCATCGACATGCTCCGGCGCGTGGTCGGCCTGGCCGGCACCTCGGCGCCCCCCGCGGGCGAGGCGAACCGCGCGTCCGCAATCGTGCTCGCCCCCCGGGCGACGCTGGACGGGTTCGGCGCGCTAGGCTCGCCCCCCGCCTCGGCCACCGCGGTGGCCGCCGATTACGCAGACCGGGGGAATGCCGAGCACCCGCCGGGCTTCTACGGACCGGCGGACGGCGGCATCAGCGTCAACGCCCTCAAGCCCGACGACCGCCTGAAGCCCCTCGATACCGCGGCGCTGGACGGCGCCCGGATCGGAACCCTCGCCGGAGCCGAGACCCTGGACCTGCGCCCGACCCTGTTCACCCTGGCGCTGCTGCTGCTCGCCCTCGACACCCTGGCGGGACTGTGGCTCGGCGGCTTCCTGCGCCGCTCCGCCTGGGCGAGCCGCCTGCGCGGACGCCCGGCGGCGCTGGCCGTCGCGGGCCTCGTGCTGTTCGCCGCCCTGCCGGCGCAGCCGCTGCGCGCCGAGGAGCCCGCGGCCAACCGGCCGAACGGCATCGAATCGGCGCTGGTCACCCGGCTGGCCTACGTGATCACCGGCGACGCCGCCGTTGATGAGGCGAGCCGGACCGGCCTGTCCGGCCTGACCCAGATGCTTGCCTCGCGCACCGCCCTCGAACCGGGCGAGCCCGCCGGGATCGACCCGGCCAAGGACGAGCTCGCCTTCTACCCGCTGATCTACTGGCCGATCGCGCCGTCGCGGCCCCAGCCCTCGGAGACGGCGATCCGCAAGATCGACGCGTTCATGCGCAACGGCGGCACGGTCCTGTTCGATACCCGCGACGCGCTCACGACCCGCCCGGGTGGGCCGCCCTCCCCGGAGGCGGCCTACCTGCGCAAGATGCTGGCGACCCTCGAAGTGCCGGAGCTGGAGCCGGTGCCCCTCGACCACGTCCTGACCAAGGCGTTCTATCTCGTCGACAGCTTCCCCGGCCGCTACGCCACCGGCCAGACCTGGGTCGAGGCACTCCCCCCCGCGGCGGAGGGCGCCGAGCGCCGCCCGGCCCGGGCCGGCGACGGCGTCAGCCCGATCATCATCACCGGCAACGACCTCGCCGCCGCCTGGGCGGTGGGCCGCCGCGGCGAACCGCTCTACCCGGTGGTCGGCGGCGACCAGCGCCAGCGCGAGATGGCCTTCCGGGGCGGCGTCAACATCGTGATCTACACGCTCACCGGAAACTACAAGGCGGACCAGGTCCACGTTCCCGCGCTGCTGGAGCGGCTGGGGCAGTGATTTCTTTGGACACAGTCCCCGGGCAGCGCCTGCTCCCACCAACCCCCCTCATCCTGAGGTGCGGCCGCGCAGCGGGCGCCTCGAAGGAGCCCTCCAGCCGGCCGCGCGATCCCTGGAGCCCTCCTTCGAGGCCGCTGACGCGGCACCTCAGGATGAGGGGGTCTGATGGGCCCATCGCTACATCCCTCACGCCAATCTCGGAGGCTTGCACGCCATGCTGAGCCTCAGCTTCACCCCCCTCCTCCCCTGGCCGGTCCTGGCCGCCCTCGGGCTGATCGTCGTCGTCCTGGCTCTGCTCGCCTTCGTGGCCCGGGGCCGGACCGCTCTGCTGCGCGCGCTGGTGCTTGCCCTGGTTCTGGCGGCGCTCGCCAACCCCGCCCTGGTGCGGGAGGACCGCGAGCCGGTGAAGGACATCGCGGCCATCGTGGTCGACCGCTCCGGTTCGCAGGCGTTGGGCGACCGGCCGCAGATGACCGATGCGGTCCGGGCCGAGCTGCAGCGCCGCTTCGGCGCGCTCACCAACATCGAGCCGCGCTTCATCGACGTGCCCGACGCCAAGGACGGCGACGACGGCACCAAGCTGTTCACGGCGCTGGGCCAGGCTTTGGCCGACGTGCCGCCCGAGCGGCTCGCCGGCATCGTGATGCTCACCGACGGCGTGGTGCACGACATCCCCGCTTCGATGGCGCAACTCGGCATCAAGGCGCCGCTCCACGTCCTCGTCACCGGCCATCCGGACGAGCGCGACCGCCAGATCAAACTCCTGGAGGCGCCGCGCTTCGGCATCGTCGGCAAGGATCTCACGATCCGCGCCGAGGTGATGGAGCGCGGCGGCACCGGCCACGCGGTCGTCACGATCCGCCGCGACGGCGAGGAGATCGGCCGGCGGGACGTACCCACCGACAAGCCGTTCGCGCTGACCACCCGGATCGAGCATGGCGGCCCGAACGTCGTCGAGATCGAGGTCGAGCCGCTGCCGGGCGAACTCACCACGGTCAACAACCGCGCGGTGCTGCCGATCGAGGGCATCCGCGAGAAGCTCCGGGTGCTGCTGGTCTCCGGCGAGCCGCACCAGGGCGAGCGGACCTGGCGCAACCTGCTGAAATCCGACGCCAACGTCGACCTCGTGCACTTCACCATCCTGCGCCCGCCGGAGAAGCAGGACGGCACGCCGATCTCCGAACTGTCGCTGATCGCGTTCCCGACCCGCGAGCTGTTCGTCCAGAAGATCAAGGATTTCGACCTGATCATCTTCGACCGCTACGCCAACCAGAGCGTGCTGCCGCAGGCCTATTTCGACAATATCGTCCGCTACGTCCGCGAGGGCGGGGCGCTCCTCGTCGCCGCCGGCCCCGAATATGCCGGCCCGGCGAGCCTGGCCCGCACCCGGCTCGCCGGCATCCTGCCGGGCGATCCGGACGGGCGCGTGGTCGAGCGCCCCTACAAGGCGACCCCGACGCAGGTCGGCCAGCGCCACCCGGTCACCCGCGATCTGCCGGGCTCGGACGCCAACCCGCCCGCCTGGGGCGACTGGCTGCGCATCGTCCAGGCCCGCACCCGGCCCGGCATCCAGCCGATCCTGTCCGGCGCCGAGGGGCTGCCGCTGCTCGCCCTGTCGCGCGAGGACAAGGGCCGGGTCGCGCTGCTCCTGTCCGACCATACCTGGCTCTGGGCGCGGGGCTATCAGGAGGGCGGCCCCTATCTCGACCTGCTGCGCCGCCTCGCCCATTGGTTGATGAAGGAGCCGGCCCTCGAAGAGGAGGCCCTGCGTGCCCAGACCACCGGCCGCGGCCGCGAGGTGCGGGTCGAGCGGCAGACCATGGCCGAGCAGGTCGAGCCGGTCACCGTCACCGGCCCGACCGGCAAGGTCACGACGCTGACCCTCAAGCCCGGCGAGCCCGGCCTGTTCACCGCCACCTTCGACGCGGAGACCCTGGGGCTGCACACCCTGCGCTCGGGCAACCTCGTGGCCTTCGTCAGCGTCGGCCCCGCCAATCCGCGCGAACTCGCCGACGTGTTCAGCGATACCGAACGCCTGAAGGCGGTGGCCGAAGGCTCCGGCGGCTCGATCCGCCGGGTCGCGGATGCCGGCGGCACCACCCAGGTGCCGCGCCTCGCCACCGTGCGCAGCGGCCGCCTGGCCGGCGGCGACTGGATTGGCTTCCGCCCGAGCGACAGCGCCAACATCCGCGGCGTCGAGGTCTACCCGCTGGCGCTGGGCCTCGCGGCCCTTGCGGCGCTTGCCGCCGCCGTGCTCGCCATGTGGCTGGTCGAGGGCCGCCGCGGGCGTGCGGTTTGAGTTTTTGTTTGTTCGCGTTGGGGGTGGCTCGGCGAGGAGCGTTCCGGGCTGACCCGCATTCAACGGCCGCGACGCCTGCCCTCCCCCCTTTGCGGGCTTGCGGATTCACACATCATGTCGGCAGATTACACGGGAGATACCGCGCCTCTCCCTCCCCCCCTCTGCGGGGCAGGGCTATCGCATTTGGCTGATGAGGCTGAGCAAGTATGTGTCGTTCCATGCGGCGCGCTTGATTTTGGCGCGGATGGATCCCTTCGCGGTGTCGGCGCGCAGGAGGTTGAGAGCGAGGCGGCGC
>NZ_VRVG01000150.1:0-12698 GCF_008040085.1 Methylobacterium sp. WL7
CGGCCCACTCGCCGCGATAGGTCGCGCCGTTCGTGGCCCAGGTGGTCTTGCCCGGCGCCGAGGGCATCGGAGCGGTCGCCATCGCGATCGCCATGGCGACGCCCTGCCGCGACTCCTTGCGGGTCTGGACCGCGTAGCGCTGCATCGTGTCGGTCTTGGCCTCCAGGTTGTTGACCTGGGACTGGACCGAATCAACCCGGTTGCCCAGCGCCGCGATGGTCGAGGGGCCGTAGGCCGAGGCCGCGAGGTTGCCGCTCGCGTCCGTGGTCACGAAGGCGGTCGCCCCGCTCTGCGCCGCGGCACTCGCCTGCGAGGCGACACCCGCCAGGGTGTAGGTGTTGGCGGCGTTGCCGATCGCCACCTGGTTGGCCTGGGTGGTCTTGACGTTGGCTCCGATGGCGATGGTGTTCGCCTGGTTGGCCGCCGCCCCGTTGCCCAGCGCGACGCTGTTGTTGCCGGCGGCCGAGGCCGCCGCGCCGATCGCCGTGGACCCCGTGCCGGTCGCGCCGGCGACGAAGCCGAGCGCCGTGCTGCCCGCCCCGGACGCCGCGGAGGCGGTTCCGACCGCCGTGCCGCCCAGCCCCTGTGCGCTTGCCGCGTAGCCAATCGCAACGCTGCCGGTGTTGACCGCGGCGGCCCCGGTTCCGACCGCGGTCGACGCCGTGCCAGCCGCGCTCGATCCGTAACCCACCGCCAGGGCGTCGCCGCCCGTAGCGACCGGCGCCGCCAAGGCGCTGGTGTTGTTGGTGCCAACGGCAGTGATCTCAGAAAACGAGGAGAGTCTAAGATCTGAAACGATAGTCTGTCCCTGCGATTGGGTGACGTTCCCGGTCACGATGTACACACCCTGGCCTGTGCCTGTGCCGCTTCCGGCGCCGGTGCCTGCTGAGCCACAAGTTCCACACGTACCCGAGCCCCCTGCCCCACCTGCGCCACCCGCTCCACCTGCGCCACCCGCGGTGGCTCCGCCCGTTCCGGTTCCACCCGTTCCGGTTCCACCTGTGCCGGTTCCACCCGCGCCAGCCGTGCCGAGGGTGAGGCCGGTGCCGAGCAGCCCATCACCAGGCTGTGTTGTGCCGACAGTCAGTCCGGTGCCAAGAACCCCATTTCCGGTTGTGCCGACGTTTACGCCGGTCCCTAGAACTCCACTGCCTGGGTTCGATGAGCCGACTGTGACGCCTGTCCCAAGCACGCCGTTTCCTGATGTCCCGAGGTTCAGACCCGTTCCGAGAACGCCACTGCCCGGTGCGGTTGTACTGACGCCCAGACCGGTCCCAAGAACGCCGTTGCCGGACGTATTGACTGTTAGGCCGGTACCAAGGAGGCCGCTGCCCGGGCTCGTCGTACCGAGTGATACTCCGGTGCCGAGAATGCTACCGGTCGTATCCAGGGCTCCCCGCAATAGTTGTGCTTGTGCAGGCGACACAGTGAATGTCCCAAGTAGACCGCCGCACAGCAAAACTGCGCCGGTGATACGACTGTGCGAAAAGTTCAAGTTCTTATTGAGGATCTTCGACTGCAAGGATGCTGCTTTAGGCATGTGCAACTCTTTCGCTGGCCTTGTCGCGAAGCCCTTGGCAAGCTGAAGGGACCGCCGATGTGTACAGCTTGTGATTGAAAGGTTTATGCCTCCTTAAAGTTGCATCGAAGGCGGTAATTCAACCGCGAGCGCTCGGAAGGTGGCCGCTGGCCACAGCGACGGTTGTCGACAGTTGCCCGTCCTGTTGCGATTGAAGGTCTGGGATGTGAACCGCGCTCAGACCGGCTGTGACTTCGATGCGCGAGTCGCACGCGCGGGCGGCGTGGGTGTCGCAGGCGAGCACGGCGAGCCGAACGCGATGGCGAACGATCTACGATGAAGTGCGGCATCGGCATGCGGGCGGCCAGATGCTGCTCGGGATCGCCTATGCGATGGGGCTAGCTCGGGCCACCGTGCGCAAATACGCTGCCACCGACATCCCCCCCCGGCCGGCTGCCCCATGGCGCCGGCTCCAAGCCTGCTGGATGCGGACGCGAGCTATCTCGTGAGGCGGATCGGCGATGGCTGCGAGAATGCCATGGCGCTGTGGCGCAAGATCCAGGCGCGCGGATACCCAGCACGAGCCGACAGACCCATCGCTTCGTCACTGGCCTCCAGACGAAACCGACCCGGTCAGGCCGAAAGCCCCAGCACAAGACGCCTGCCATGCCGGAGCGGCCTGCGGCGGGAAGTCCACCGCCGACCGCGTAACAGCGCGCGTGGCTCCTCGTCCAGCCAATCACAGCTTTGGATGTGGCGGACGCCGCCGTGGAGACTCACGTTGAGCAAGATGAAACCGCCAAGGCAGTTGGCAGCGCAGTGCGCCGCGTCATCGCCCTCATGTGCGTCTCTGGTGTGATCGAGATCGGCATCGCGCCACACCGTCGACGCCCTTGTACGCCGGCCACCGTGCACGGCAGTATCTCGACGATCCAATCCACCCGGCAATCTACCAGTTACTGCCGACGACCTTGTGCGAACCGGTGCCGCGATCGTCAACGGAACCGCCACCGACCGCATCGATACCCGCGATGGTGTAGTAGTCCGAGGCGCCCGGCATCACGCGCACGGCATAAGCCTGAAACGGCTTACTGCCGAACAGCGCCCGGAACTCGCCGCCGTTCACGGAGAAGTGCGACAGCCCCGGTCCAAACACGATGCCGGAGTTGCGCCCGGCGACGCCGCCGCCGTCCGGGTTGCTGTTGTCGACGACGGTGGGTGCGATGATGCGGATGCCGTCACCACAGGTAAACGTCATGCCATCGAGCGTGTTCG
This sequence comes from Methylobacterium sp. WL7, assembly GCF_008040085.1. Classification (NCBI taxonomy): domain Bacteria; kingdom Pseudomonadati; phylum Pseudomonadota; class Alphaproteobacteria; order Hyphomicrobiales; family Methylobacteriaceae; genus Methylobacterium; species Methylobacterium sp. WL7. The sequence goes on from NZ_VRVG01000150.1 coordinate 2,795, forward strand.
CGATGGCGCGGTGCGCATTGAGCGTCACCGCCTGGATTGCACCGCCCTTGTCGCATTGGCTGCCGACACCGGCCTGCTTGTTGGCCGAAGTCCATGAATTTGCGGCGGAGAAGCCGTAGATGACGCCGCTTCCCGTTGGGTTGAGCAATAGCCCGAACCCCGTGCCGGTGTCGCCCAGCGCGGTGTTCGAAACGAAGGTCCACTTCACCGACTGGCCGTCGCTGGGCTGCACACAGGTGCCGTGACCGGAGGCGGTGATGTCGCTGTCCGAGATCCAGGTCCCGCCCGATTGGGTGAGTCGCACGCCGCACCGCGCCTGCGGAGCGCTGCCGGATGTGGTGATGAGTCCCCGCAGGAAGGTGTCCGCGCCCCCCGCCACGACGAAGTGATAAAGCGAGGCTCCGTCCGAACGTCCGCGCTCCAGCGTGACATTGAGCGTGTTGTGGCCGCCGACCTCGACCCCAACGTAAGCGCCAGAGAACAGAAAATCGGACACCCGGCAGTTCTGGCAGTTCTCGAACAGAACGAAGTGGCCGCCCGTCTGACGCGCGCCGCCGGCGCCGTAGATGGAAAGCCGCTCGATCGTTACGTTGGCGACGATGCTTGGATCGGCCGCCCGAAACACCTCCACGGCCGGCCCTGAGGCATACACCGCCGTCGCGTTGGCGCCCGCGCCCAACACGCCGATGTTGTTCGGGATGGTCACGCCGCCGAGGCGGATCGAACCGCCGGGGATCACGACCTGACCGCCGGCACCCGAGGCCTGTGCCGCCTTGATCGCGGCCTGTACAGCGGCGGTGTCATCGGTCTTGCCGTCCATCTTGGCACCGAAGCAGGTCACGTCTACCGGCTTGCCGACCGGCGCCGGGCCGAGCGGGCATGCCGGGCTCTGCGTGCCCGGGTCGAAGGCGAGGGCGGGCGGGGCCAGCAGCAGAGCGAGGACTGCGATGGCGATGCGCATTGATGAGAGCCTTTCCGTGAAACCCGTTGTCATCTTCGCCGTAACACCGGTTCGGCCGCTCGCTTAATCGACCGTGAAAAGGATTTGTGTCCCGTAGCTTGATTAAGCGATCTGGGGTGTCGTCGGCGATCTCATCGCGCTTACGCCAGAGGATGTGATGGACGCACCGTATCGTCCGGCCCTCGACATCGATACGTCGGAGCGTGCCGACAGGGCGTGCTAGAAACCAGAGGCTTGTGGAGGCTCGCGATGACGGATCGGCATTGGACGGTGGTGCGCTCACGCCAGGTCCTGAAAGATGGCTGGATCAGCTTGCGCGCGGACGATTGCGTGACCCCGCGGGGCGTGGAGGTCGACGCCTACTATGTGCTCGATCCCCCCGACTTCGCCCTGGTGCTGGCTTTCGATGAAGCGGATCGCGCCGTGCTGGTGCGGCAGTACCGCCACCCGCTGGGCGGCCTGTCGCTCGAACTACCAGGTGGCGTCATCGACCCGGGCGAGACCGCTCTGGCGGCCGGGACGCGGGAACTGCGGGAAGAGACCGGCTATCACGGTGGCGACGTCACACACATCGGCGCGCTCTCGCCGAACCCCGCCCGTTACGCCAACCGCGCGCACCTGATTCAGGCCTCTGGTGTTCAGATCGGCCCGGCGGCCCCGGAAGCGGCCGAAGATCTGGAAATCGTCCTCGTCCCCAAATCTGAACTCGCCGCCCTGGCCTGCTCGGGCGCGATCATCAGCGCCATGCACGTCGGGCTGATCATGATGGGCTTGTTTCAGAAGGGGCGCTGATCTCGGGGCGAGTTGCGGGAGGCTACCTTCCCGACTGATCCGGTGGAGGCCGTGCTGCACCAGGTCGGAAGGTGGATCCAGCCCGCGCCGAGCAGAGCGGGTCGCTCATCCGTTAGGCCTGGGCGAGGCTGTCTAGATGGCGCCGCTGACGCCGCCTCGCTCTCGCGCGCGTGGGAAATTTTGGCATCGTAGCGGTGTCGCCAGCATCGAGACCGCGAGCGAGATCTAACCTTGAAGCGCTACGATCCCGGTTCTGCACCATGGATCGCTGGCCCGCGCGAAGGCCCTGGTAGCTCTGCCAGCTCCAGAAGGAGTCGGGTGCCATGGATGGCAGCCATCGTCTCTTCTCGCGCTCCGTATCGACGAGCCTCATCTTCCAGTCGATCCAGGCGCTGCGCCGTTGCCTCCCCCGTCCGCTTGCCATGCTCCCGCGACGGCTCGTTGAGCAGGTCGACGAGCTCAGCCATGAAGGGGCAAGACATGGAGGCAGCAGCGGCAGGCTTCATGCGGCGGACCGGGTTCCAGCGCGGAGCCGATCCCGTTGGTGGGATGCCGGTATTGGCGTCCGCAACAATGGCCACGCTCTGGGTGGGACGGCGTAGCGACGGGTGTGATAAGGATGGGTTAACTACGTTGGACCGATCCGACCTCCAATCGGAAGCCTTCCCGGTTCGCCTTCGCGGAGCCTCGTCCCGCCGATCTGATGGCATGGGTGGTCTCGATGCGAATTGCGCGAGACCGCCGCGAGGTCTTTACGGCGATCGGTGCTGTCAGGACGCGGGCAGCCTACCGACGTCGGTTCGGCCGCGCTTTCCCCGAGCACTACGCAAGCAGAGCCTTTTGCTTGACGGTGGCTGGCTCAAACCCAGTTCCCAAACTCGACGCCGACCTACCCCTGCTCGCGCCATACCGTCCGGCATCGACTCGAATTGATGTTTTACATTCGGTGCTACCGTGTAAGTGAAGCGTTCTATTTCAGTCTGTTCTTCCATGTGAGGTGCTATAGCTTGAAGCAGTCGTCGAGCTGTGGTGTCATAGTCAAGGTCGAACAGAGGGCAATCTGGAGCCTGTCTGTCCGGAGAGCCTGCTGACAGACTCAAGGCCCCCGTAACCAAACCACCTGCGCTATTGAAGCGCTGCTGGACAGCGAGGCCGAGGCGCTAACCCGCAAGGGGCGATCGAGATAGGGCTGCACGGCGACCACTGCGCCTCTGTCTCGACCGTCTTCTACCGGTGCGCCGAGACTGGCCCAACGCCCTCACGCTACCCGCGATCGACAAGCCTGCAAACCTGACCCGGGCGACCCACGCGCTGGCGCAGGGCGTCGCTGCCGGCGAGATTACCCGATCGGGAACCGTAGAGCTGTCAAGGCTGATCGATGCGCACGTGAACGCCATTACGACGGCGGACCTCGCCGAGCGCCTGGCTTGCACCATGACGGACGCTGCTCTGCTCGCCGTGGTCCTCGCTGCTCCCCTGTACGCCGAGCGCGCGTCCCTGACTGAGGACTGGCTATGGCGCATCGTCCGCTACATCGAGACCGTGGGAACGCGCGACCGTATCAGCGGCTGTGATGACGCCCTCCCCTGCGTGACCCAGGGTGCCGGTCGCACCACAACTCACTGATAAGGGGCACCATCAACATCCTCGACCTGGAGCGGCGCCTCGTCCGTATCGAGGCCGGTCGCCGCACCAGCGCTCCGACCACCGTTTCGTCGGACTATCCGAGTGTTGACCCGGCCGGCGATCTCGCCGCGACCGACGCCTTCGCTAACCGGTAACGCTGGGTCGCGTAGGGCGAGGCGATCCTCAGCGACAGTGTGCTTTGCCTCAGCAGTCCGGAGCTAATCGGTGACGAGTGGGTAGCTCGGTTCGACGCCGAGCACTGAGGTGGCACCGCGACCTCGTGCGGCTGGGTATCTCGACGCATGACCTCACGCCGCCAATCGGATGGCTTGCTCGATTTCGTCCTCTGAAAGGCGCGGTTGCCGCGGATATCTCAGCCGCAGGCCGACGAGGGTGAGGACGATAGCGGACACCAAAAGGATCGATCCCACTCCAGCGATACTGATGTGACCAACGAGGCGCCCGTAAAATCCACCCGTTACGCCCTCGTGCCATGACGCAGCCGACATGCCGGCCGCCGCCACAAGGGCAAGCGCGGGAGCCTTGAACCACCAGGGCAGCGGCTCAGCCTGCCCACGATCAATCTGTTGTACCCCGGCACGATCCTGCGCAGCTTGACGCTGTGCCAAAAGCGTTGCGATCTGAGCCTGAAGCTCTTGCTGGCTCGAGCTGCTTTGGTCAGCCTCGACCACGGCTCCATCAAATCGCCCGCCTGACCGCGACGGCTCGGACTCATCCGCGCCTGCAACCAACGCCCCAGGGATAGCAGCCTCCGCGGCGATCATCAGTCGGGCCTCATGCCGGCGCATGAACAGCCACAGTGCGACCGCTCCAAGCAGGACGAAGGCCAAAAGGCCGAGGCCGACCGGGCCCATGACGTTCTCGATCGAGCGCCCGCACAGATACGCCCCGAAGCCCATGATCGAGGCCCAGGCGATGCCGCCGACGGCGTTGAAAAACATGAACCGGCGCGCATCGAGCTTGTTCACACCGGCGAGGACCGCCGCATAGGCGCGCAGCATCGCGGTGAAGCGACCGAAAAACACGATCTTCCCGCCATGCTGACGGAAGAGGTACTGGCCAAGTTTTAGACGGCCGTGATCGAGACCGATCAGATGCCCTTTTCGCAGGAGCACAGGCAGGCCCCAACGTCGGCCGACCCAGTAGCCAGCATTGTCGCCCAGGATGGCGGCGGTGGCCGCGATCGTGACCACGACAGCGATGTTGATGTTGCCGGTGCTGCCAGCATAGGCCGCCGAGGTTAGAAGGACTGTCTCGCCCGGCAGGGGCAGCCCGGCACTTTCCAATGTGATGATGATAAAAATGGCGAGGTAGCCATAGTGCGCGATCAGGTCGGCGATCGGCAGATTGTGCAAAAAGTCCATCCGGCGTCCCTCCGTTCACTCGGCGCGGAGGGTGTTGCGTTCGGAACGTGGCGGGACGGAGACGTGGAGCGTGGTCGGGTTCACCTCACGCCCGGATTTGAAGCTCCGATGTACGATGCCGCTCAAGGGCGTGTCCGGCCGCGCGTCGTCCCGAGCGACGGTCCATGGGCCGGCCAGTATCAGCACGACCTACTCCGCCTCGGCTTCTGTCCTCGCTTCCTCCCCGACTTTTCTGGTCCAGGCTGATCCTCTCAATCAACCCGGTCCAAAGCCAGCCGGTCAGATCGCCTTAAGCCGCCCGTATATCTTGAGCCACCTGTAGGTCGAGCCAGAGGTCCAAGCCCAATGGGCCCTGCTTACGGAGCGCGACCCGAGCACGTCGCGGTTGGCCTTCGCGGAGGAAAGTTAGATGTTCTGGAATCCCGCCGGCCGTAAGCACGCGCACGTGAACGCTGCCTTCGTCGAATGCCAGGACCGAGCAAGGGACATCGAAGCTGCCGAGCCTGATGGTTGCCGTTGGATTCCGAGCGGCTTGAATGAAGTGCTTGTTGGCCATGCTGTCCGCCTCCTCCTCATGAGAGGTGGCAGACTAGGCTGATTTCGATGCGTCGTGTGTCGTAGGGCAGCAACGGCTCTTGCAAATGCGTAGGTGCCGTCGTCCTGCGTTAGGATCATGAGTCATATGTAGATCAGGTAGCCCATCACGGTCGTGACCTGCACGGAGCCTAACGCAGTCCTTAAAAAACCGGTCCACATCGTGCGAACGGCGGTCGCATAAGGCTGCTGCATGTCGTGGCGTCGGGGCTCAGCGCGATGGTGATGCGAAAACGTGTCATGACGCCGCATCTCGATCACGCTGACTGTCTCGGCCGCTATGACCGTTCGACTTGTTCCGCCATCGCAGCCGCCGCTGCTGTCAGTCCCCATTGGACGAGATCTTGGGCGTCCCGCGCCGTCTTAGCCTGGGCGTAGCATCGCAGTTCCGGGGCGTTGCCGGAGGCCCTAAAGTGAATCGACCGTCCGCCGTCCAGACCGATCCGGATACCGTCCTGCTGATCCACCGTGCGCGACGACCCGATCGGCTGGAGGAACTCGGCTCTGAAAATCTCAACCCCAAGCCGTGCGAGAAATGCGCTACTCTGTTCGGAAGGGGTATTGGGGAGGCGGTCGCTCGCCATCTCTCCGGCGTCGAGCGAGGTGATGAGATCGGCCAGCTTCGCACCGGCCGCGCGCGCTGCCGCGAGTGTGGCTAGGATGGGCAGCATCGCGTCCCGCGTGGGTAGGGCGGGCAGGATCCGTCCATCGATGGTGATGTCCGATCCGAGGAGGAAGCCTCCATTCGCCTCGAAGCCTGCAACGGTCCCTGCCCCGGCAGCTTTCGCCTGCTCCATGCCGGCGATGACGAAGGGCGAGCCAACCTTTGTGCGCGCGACTCGGCCGAAGCCACCGGACTGCTCCAAAGCGGAGCCGGCTGTGACTGGCACGACGACGGCAGCGATGCTGAGGTAGCGAGCCGTGATAAGCCCGAGGACATCGCCACGCACGATCCGCCCCGCACCATCGGCTACCAGGGGCCGATCCGCATCACCATCGGTCGTTACCAGCGCGTCGTAATCGCCGGATGCCATGACTTCGCGGATGAAGGCGATGTCTTCGAGCCGGTGCGCCTCGGTATCGATCGGCACGAACTTGTCCGATCGACCGATCGGCGTGACGCTCGCCCCGAAGCGCGCGAGCAGATCGGTCAGCAGGTCGCGCGCGACCGAACTCTGCTGATAGACCGCGATGCGCAGGCCTCGCAGGATCTCGGGCGAGAAGGCGTCGCTGTAGCGCCGATGATAGCGCTCGATGGCATCGGGTTCTGATGTTGCCGGTTCTGATGTCGGCATCTCACCGACGACTGTGACATCCCCCAGGGCTGCCAGGATGGCGATCTCGTCGTCTTTTGTGATCTCCCCATCGGGCCGATAGAATTTCAAGCCGTTGCGGTCCTCAGGAATATGGCTGCCCGTGACCATGACGGCGTAGGCCCCGCGCCGCATCGCCTCGAGCGCGAGGGCTGGGGTCGGGAGGGCGCCGCAATCGATCGCCTCGAAGCCGGAAGCCGCAGCAGCACACGCCACCGTCGCCGCGATGCCAAGGCTGCTATCGCGCAAGTCCCGACCGATCACGACCATGCGGGGGCCATCGTCTGTCGACACGGATCGAAAGAACGCGCTGGCGTACGCGTAACTCGGCCAGCCAACGAGGTCCGTCACGAGACCCCGCAAGCCACTCGTCCCGAATTTCAAGCTGCTCACGGCGTTTCCATCGATCTTGGTAAGGAGCTGCATTCTGACGACTGATGCCGCGGATCGCGCGTCTCCACAACGCCCGACGTGATGTAGGGTGATGCGGATGCCGCTTCATCGCACATGCCTGGGCCAGACTGCCGGCACTCCGTCCTGCGATTGAGACGCGGGGTCTTTCAGAGCGCAGACGATATTGCTGTGCGGCGCTGGCCTGCAGCAGTCGAATCGAGTGAACGCGCTCAGCGCAAGTACCCCGTATGCACCAGCGCGTACTCGACCACCTTATGAACGGCCTCGATAGGATCATCGTCGGCGGCCGGCGGTGGGTTTATGCTCGGCATCGCGGCAGCGACCGCGCTGAGGAAGGCATAAGCTTCCATCGCGTCTGCATCTTCCTGACCGTCAGCCTCGGACTGCATCGGCCGCGCGGGCGGGGACACGATACGGGCGAGTACTCTCTTCAGCATCCGAGCCTCCTACGCGTCGCACCTTGCATAAATCAAAGCGGAACGCTTCGCACCAAAACCCTTCGTTCGCGTCCGAAGAATGGCGAGGCACCGGATTGAGCGGGACCTTTACGAGATGCTTTGGGACTGCTCAGCATGCTCTCCTCGTCGGGAGCGCAGGGATCCTAAACTGGCGGCCGGGCTACTGCGCCCGGGTCATACAGGATCGTGGTTAGACCCTATAAGGTCGGCTTCAGCCACAAAGGCATCAAGCGCCGACGCGTGATTGGGTTCGTTTCGCCAAAAGGGCGGCATTCACGATCGGAAGCTAAGCGTTGATGTCGGGGCACGTTCAAAGGCTAAGATTTCGTAGCAGCAGCTAAAAGGAAGCCCGTTGCTACGCGCTTCTGTTGCCATCAGCCCAGAAAGGCGATCCGGTTCGGCGTTCACAAATAGCTACGAAATTATAGTCACGATTGTCGAAGCCGAAATATTCAGAAATATTCGATCAATCAAGCTGCTGTCGAGAATGCCTGACGAAATTCTTCTGAGCTGACGACGGTGCTAAGCAGTTGTTTTTTTGTAATAGCACCGATATTTAACTAATGAGCCCAATGGCGTACAGCATCATCTTCTGCTTCTCGCGCCAATACGATCCTATACAGATCGCTGACAAACGGTTGGCTGAGTTTGCTGATCTGCTCAGCTTCGAATAGGCCGGATTGAATATACTCGATTACCGCTAGGGAGCGGCCGCGACCTTTCGGTGCGATTTCGATGACGTCAGAGAGCGCCTTCTTAATTTGCGTAGGCAACTCGATACGATGTTCACGTAAGAGCGAGGCGACTGTCCCGACCGCCTTCGCCTGATCGTCGGCTATCGGTTGACCCTGGCGGCGCATGTCTGTGATGCGCTCGGATAGAGCGATTGCCAGATTGAGCACGTCGCCAAGCTCTGGGTTTTGATCGTATGTACCGGCCATGACCGCGGCTTCGAGCAGACACACATTTGCATATGCGGATATTGGGGTCATGGTTAACGAAATGTGAATGCCGAGGCGTGTGCGAATGGCATGTGCCTGCCGACAGCAATGTGAGCCGGCGTTAGCGAGACGCGGACCGTCGCATTGTCAACGTGATTACCCACGCCTGTAACGGCTTGATTCAAGCGCCGACGATCTTGAAGATGGTTCCGAAGGGGCTGCCCCCTGCGAGGCGTGCGGTATCGACGACGGTGCGGATGTCGGCCTCGCCCTCGGCGGCCCACATCGCGCGGTAGCCATTGGTCATCTTCCGCTGGACGACGGACGGACGCCGCAGCCGCTCTGAGCCGTCGTTGGTCGGCTTGACCTGACCGAGATAGCTGAGGAAGACGATGAGTTGATCGCGAGCGCCGACCGACAACGCGCCAGTTGCAGCATTCAACCGCCTCCTGCGTGACGGGTACCTGAACGCGAACTGGTTCTTGTCGTCGGCTGACGCAAGGAGCAAGATCGAGGCGTGGCGGCGGTCCAGAGGGTCGGTGAATGAGACCTGGAGGCTCACCTTTCGGCGGGTCCGAAATCCGGGCGACCGCCATGTGATCCGGAAGCTCAACTTTCAGATGGACAGTGATTCGAGACCCCTTACCCGAAAGCCTCCGGGGCTAGATCGAGTTTCAAGGGGGGGGGTCTTTGAAGTTCATGCGGATGATTAAGGATTTTTGGCTGCGCTTGGTAAGCAAACCCAATTCACGCATCTCAAGAAGGGAGCGAATCCTCCGACTTATCGAACCTAAAGGTAAGCGAGGTATAGAAATTGGGGCTTTGAACCGTCCGATTGTGACCCGCGCAGACGGGGAGGTGCTGTATGCTGATCATCTTTCAACGGAAGGATTGCGGCATAAATACGCTAATGACACCAGTGTGAATTACGACAGTTTCAATGATTTAGTCGAGGTTGACATTGTCACCTGTGGTCAAGCTCTAAGTAAGGTTTTGAAGGACGGCGAAAAATTCCAATATGTTGTTGCATCACACGTATTGGAGCATATTGGAGATCCTATCGGGTGGCTGATTGAGTGCACCGAGATACTTAACGATAACGGGATCATCTTTCTTGCCCTGCCCGATCGACGTTTTACCTTTGACCGATTTCGTGCGGACACGACAACGGGGGAGCTAATTGCAAACTATCACTCCAAAGTGACTGACCCCACGCCCGCGCAGATATTCGAATATGTTGCCCGAAGTGTGCAGTGCGAAGCTAAAGATGTCATGAAATTGTGGAGGGGGAAATGCGATGAATCGGCTGGCATCAACGAATCCAAACTTAGGGAAGCGCTTCGATTAGAAATTGATGTGACCTGCAACAAGACATACATGGATGCTCATTGTTCTGTCTTTACGCCATATAGTTTTGGTT